>CAZBTT010000425.1:0-4797 GCA_964494295.1 uncultured Acidobacteriota bacterium | reverse complement strand
GCGTCTCCATGAACCCGGTCGACCATCCGCACGGCGGCGGCGAAGGCCGCACCTCCGGTGGCCGCCATCCCGTGACGCCGTGGGGCAAGCCCACCAAGGGTTACAAGACGCGCCGCAACAAGCGGACGCAATCCATGATCGTGAAGAGGCGGAAGTAGGACTTAAATGGCTAGATCAACCTCCAAGGGCCCGTTCATCGACGCCCACCTCCTCAAGAAGGTCGAGGAGCAGAGCAAGACCACGGACAAGAAGGTCATCAAGACCTGGTCGCGCCGCTCCACCATCTTCCCGGAGATGGTCGGCAACACCATCGCGGTGTACAACGGGAAGAAGTTCGTCCCGGTGTACATCTCGGAAAACATGGTCGGGCACAAGCTCGGCGAGTTCTCACCCACCCGCACGTTCAAGAGCCACTCCTCGAAGGTCGAGAAGGTGGCGAAGACGGCCGCGGCCGCGGGCCCCGGAGCGAAGGCTTAATCCACCATGCTCGAAGTCAAGGCTGAAGCCAAATACATCCGTACCTCGGCCCAGAAGACGGGCCTGGTCCTCGCGACCATTCGCGGCAAGTCCGTGAGCGACGCCATCGCGGTGCTCCAGTTCTCCGAGAAGAAGGTGGCGAAGAGCGTGGAGAAGGTGCTCCGTTCCGCGATCGCCAACGCGACCCAGGAAGCCGAGCGCGTTCAGCAGCGTCGTCTCGACGAGGAAGATCTCGTGGTTTCGCAGGCGTACGCGAACCAGGGTCCCTCCTTCAAGCGCGTTCGTCCCGCTCCCATGGGCCGCGCGTACCAAACGATCAAGCGCACCACGCACATCGTGGTTCATCTGGCGGAAAAGGAATAACCGACCATGGGTCAAAAAGTTCACCCTACGGGCCTGCGGCTCGGATACAACAAGCCCTGGCGCAGCCGCTGGTTCGCGGCCGCCGACTACGCGAAGCTCCTTCACGAGGATCTGAAGCTCAAGAAGACCCTGAAGGCGCGCTTCCAGCACGCGGGCGTCGCGAAGATCGAGATCGAACGGGCCACCAACAAGCTGAAGGTCGGCATCTTCACTTCGCGCCCCGGCATCATCATCGGCAAGAAGGGCCAGGAAGTCGAGAAGCTCAAGCAGGAACTCCAGAAGAGCACCGGCAAGGAGGTCTTCATCAACATCCAGGAGATCCTCAAGCCTGAGCTCGACGCCCAGCTCGTGTCCGAGTCGGTCTCCGGGCAGCTCGAGAAGCGCATCGCCTTCCGCCGCGCCATGCGCAAGGCGGTCGAGTCCGCTCTCCGCTTCGGAGCCAAGGGCATCAAGATCCGCGTCTCCGGCCGCCTCAACGGCGCCGAGATCGCGCGGTCCGAGTGGTACCTGCACGGCCAGTTGCCGCTGCACACCATCCGCGCCGACATCGACTACGGTTTTTCGGAAGCGAAGACCACGTACGGCCGCATCGGCGTGAAGTGCTGGATCTACAACGGCGAATCCGAGCCGGTTTCGGCGCGCAGCCGCAACATGGCCCAGGCCGGCTCGACGCTCGGAGCAGGAGTCTAGAACCATGTTGATGCCCAAGAAGGTCAAATACCGCAAGCAGCAGCGCGGAAAGCGGGCCGGCAAGGCCTGGTCGGGGAGCGATGTCTCCTTTGGCGATTACGGTCTCAAGGCCACGGAAGTGGCGTGGGTGACCGACCGTCAGATCGAAGCCGCCCGTATCGCCATCTCGCGTCACGTCAAGCGCGAAGGTCGCATGTGGATCCGCATCTTCCCGGACAAGCCGGTCACCAAGAAGCCCCAGGAAACTCGAATGGGCAAGGGCAAAGGCGCTCCGGACCATTGGGTCGCGGTGGTCAAGCCCGGCCGCGTCCTCTACGAGATGGAAGGCGTCACCGAGGAAATGGCGAAAGAGGCTTTCCGCCTCGCTTCGCACAAGCTCAACGTGAAGACGAAGTTCGTCCGCCGGTTCGAGATGGAAGTGGTGAGGTAACCCTGCGGTGAAAATCGAGAAACTCAGAGAATTGGCCCCCGAGGGCCTGACCACCCTGGAGCGCGAGCAGCGCGAGGCGATCTTCAAGATTCGCTTCCAGCACTCCATGGGACAGCTCGAAAGCTCGGCGAAGAAGCGCACCAGCAAGCGCGATCTCGCCCGCACGCTCACCGTGGCGGCCGAGAAGCGGCGCGCCGCCAAGGCGTAGGAATAAGGAATCGCAAAATGACAGACCCCCAATCGACAGTTGAGCAGACGGCCCCGGCCGACAAGGCGCGACGCCAGAACACCAAGGTGGGCGTGGTCATCTCCGACAAGATGGAGAAGACCCGCACGATCGCGGTGCAACGGTCGGTCCGCCATCCCTTCTACAAGAAGATCATCCGCCGCACCTCGACCTTCCACGCCCACGACGAGAAGAACATCTCGAAGGCGGGCGACACCGTGAAGATCGTGGAGACCCGTCCGCTCTCCAAGCTCAAGCGCTGGCGCCTGGTCGAAGTCATCGGCAAAGCCAAGGCCACGGAGTAAACCATGATTCAAATGCGAACTGTTCTGGACGTCGCCGACAACTCGGGGGCGCGGAAGATCTCGTGCATCCTGCCCGTCGGCAACGCCACCGGCCGCTACGCCGGCTTGGGCGACGTCATCACCGCCAACGTCAAGGAATCGACCCCGGAGGCCCCCGAAAACGTCAAGAAGGGCAAGGTCGTGAAGGCGGTTATCGTGCGCTGCAAGAAGGAATCGAGGCGCAAGGACGGCTCCTACATCCGCTTCGACCGCAACGCCGCGGTCCTCATCAAGGAAGACAACGAGCCCGTGGGCACGCGCGTGTTCGGGCCGGTGGCCCGCGAACTGCGCGACCGCAAGTTCATGAAGATCGTCTCCCTCGCCCCCGAGGTCCTCTAGGTAACTATGGCATTCAGGTTTTCCCGTAAGAACGGCCCGAAGAAGGTGGAGAAGATCCGCCTTCGCAAGGGCGACCTTGTCGAGGTGCTGACCGGCAAAGACCGGAGCAAGCGCGGCAAGATTCTCGAAGTCAATCGCGCCACCGGACGTGTCGTCGTCCAGGGCGTGAGCATGATGAAGCGGCACACCCGCCCCAATCCTCAGCGCAACATCAAGGGCGGCATCGCCGAGCGCGAAGGATCCGTGCACGCTTCGAACGTGATGGTGGTCTCTTCGGAGAACAACAAGCGTTCGCGTCTCGGCTCCAAGGTGGTGGACGGCAAGCGGGTCCGGGTGGCCATCAAGACCGGTGAGGTACTCGACAAATGAGCGCGCGTCTCAAGGAAGCGTACACAAAGACCCTCGTTCCCCACCTCATGAAAGAGGGCGGCTACACGAACGTGATGGCGGTGCCTCGTCTCAAGAGCGTGGTCTTGAACATGGGCGTCGGCGAAGCCACCCAGAACATCAAGATCCTCGACGCCGCGGCCGAGGAACTCGGGCGCATCGTCGGTCAAAAGCCGGCGATCCGCAGGGCGAAGAAGGCGATCGCCGCGTTCAAGGTTCGCGAAGGCATGCCCATCGCCTGCACCGTGACGCTGCGGGGCGACCGCATGTTCGAGTTCGTCGACCGTCTCTTCAACATAGCGCTGCCCCGCGTCCGCGACTTCCGCGGCGTGTCCAGCAACGCGTTCGACGGGCGGGGGAATTACACCCTCGGCCTCAAGGACCAGATCATCTTTCCGGAGATCGACTACGCCAAGGTCGAAAAACTCCGCGGCATGAACGTCACCTTCGTCACCACGGCGAAAACCGACGGCGAGGGCAGGGCACTGCTCAAGGCCCTCGGCATGCCCTTCCGTAACTAGGACTTTAGGAGACCCCCTCGTGGCCAAGACTTCTCTCATCGCAAAGGCGCTCAAGAAACCGAAGTTCGCGGTTCGAGCCTACACGCGCTGCCGCCGTTGCGGCCGTCCGCGCGGGTATCTCAGGAAGTTCGAAATGTGCCGTATCTGCTTCCGTCAACTCGCCCTCTCCGGGGACATCCCCGGCGTCGTCAAGGCGAGCTGGTAGGACGTCTTCATACAGGCCTCTTAAGGTAAGCAAAGCTCATGAATATGACCGACCCCATCGGGGACATGCTGACACGCATCCGCAATGGCGTGCGCGCGCGCGCTCCCAAGGTGGATGTGCCCGCCTCCCGTCTCAAGACCGAGATCGCCAAGATTCTCAAGGACGAGGGCTACATCGCCAACTTCAAGCCGAGCGATCCGAAGCCGGTGGCCCAAAAGCCCCCGGTCATCCGGATCTACCTCCGGTACGGACCCAATCTCGAGAAGGTCATCACCGACCTCCAGAGAGTGTCCCGTCCCGGTTGCCGGATCTACTGCCGGAAGGACGGGATTCCCCGTGTCTACGGCGGCCTCGGCATCAACATCCTTTCGACCCCGAAGGGTCTCATGACCGGTCGCGCCGCGAGTCAAGCGGGCGTGGGCGGCGAGATCCTCTGCAACGTCTGGTAACCATCCAAATGTCCCGCATAGGCCGTAAACCGATCTCTCTCCCCAAGGGCGTCACCGTCAGTGTCGCCGCGGGCGCTGTGACCGTGAAGGGCCCGAAGGGGTCTCTTCAGGCTCCGCTTCCTCCCGGCATCTCCGCCGAGGTCAAGGGCGCGGAACTCACCTACGCCCGCCAGGAAGACAACCGCCACCAGCGGGCCTTCCACGGCCTCGCGCGGGCCCTCGGTTCAAACGCCATCAAGGGCGTCACCGAAGGGTTAACGAAGGAAATGGACATCGTGGGCGGCGGCCACCGCGCGCAGGCGGAACGGGAGAACAAGATCGTCCTCCCGCTCGGCCACCACCACCCGGTGGAATCCCGCCTCCAGG
>CAZBTT010000424.1:0-4812 GCA_964494295.1 uncultured Acidobacteriota bacterium | reverse complement strand
GGGATCCAGATGCATTCGAGCTTCGAAAACCGCGCGGGCGGACAGATCCTCTCGTATCAGCCGGCGGTGACCATCGTTCGTCCAAACCAGGTCCTCGGCAGGGACTACAAGTGGAGCGAACCGATGGTGGATCAGCCCGCGGGCGTCACCGAACGCACCCGGCGTCTCCAGAAATGGACCTCGCGCATCGACGGCCACGAGACACTCGAGACCGCGATGGGGACGTTCGACGTGCTGAAGACCACGCTGTCGTGGGAGACGAGCAAGTCCCTCTCGACCCAGACGTACTACTTCGCCAAGGGCGTGGGCATTGTGGGCATGGACTACAGCCATGTGGACACCATCACCGGCAAACGTGGTATCGCCCTCAACTCCCGTCTCAAGAAGGCGAAGCTCCAGGGAGACCTGATCCAGAAGGTGGCGGACGTCGAGCCTCACCTCGCCAATCGGGCCGCGCGGAAATCCGCCGAACTCGCCGACGACCCCGAGGCCCGCGCCATCTTCCGCGCCGCTTCCGAGAATCGCTATATCTGGGACAACGGTTTCCCGGGGTTGACCGCCGATCTCGAGATCGTGAACCTCGGCAAGCCGATGGTTGTCGCGAAGGTGTCGGTCGACAAGAACCTCGTGCTCGATTTCGAATGCGAGAAGTGCGACGGCCAGCTTCGCTCCGAAGCCAAGGCCTACATGTCTCAGTTCATCACCCACCGCGCCCCCGAGCCCTTCGATGAGAAGTACGGCGTGGGCAAGGCCGGATTCAAGATGGTCAACAACAAGCGACCTGACGGCATGGTCGAGGTGAAGGTGGATGGCGACACCGCGATGGGCTCGTGGTACCTCGTCGACCCCAAGAAGAAGGAAGTAAAGAAGCTCACCCGCAAGCTTGGCGGCCCGATCGAGTTCATGATCAACCAGGAGCGGAACATCCGCACCGAGGACGGCCGCTACATCGCGAACTACTACCCGGTCGAGTTCTACATGATGATGGGCGAGAAGAAGATCCCCCTCGGCACCATGGTCTACGACGATCTCTTCCAGAAGAACGGGAAGTGGTGGATGCCCGTGCACCGCACCGTGAAGGGTGAGATGCCCAACATGGATCGGACGGTCTCCAAGGTCGACATCGAGATGCGCTTCAAGAACGTCAAGTACATGGGCCCCGCCTCCGCGTCGGCGGGCGGAAACCAGTAAGAACGCCTTCGTTTCTGCGGGCAGTCCAGGGGGCGGTTTTGGCCGCCCCTTGGAGATATCCTCCGCTTCCATGTTGATCGACCGCCGAACCCTCCTTCGGTCGTGGCAGGCGGTCGCGGCTGCCGTCGCTGCGCTTTCGGCGATTCCGGCGGGTGTCTTCTTCGCGTTCGGCGCCCGCTCGAAGGCGAGGGCGCAGGGTCCCGGGGCCGAGTGGATCGATCTCGGTCTCGCGGCCGAAGTCACCGACGGCCCCTGGAAGGCGAGACGGTTTCGCCGGGAAATCGAGGACCGCTGGAAGAAAACCGTGGTCGACGAGAGCATCTACCTCAGGCGGCGCGGCGAAACCATCGAGGCGGTTTCCGCGATCTGCACGCACACCGGATGTCTCGTGCAGCGCATCTCCAAGGGCTTTGCGTGCCCGTGCCACAAGAGCGACTTCGATGAGGAAGGCAAGCCCACCATGGGACCGGCGCCCCGGCCCCTCGATCGGCTGGAGACGAAAGTCGACGGCGAGAGGCTCAAGGTCCGGTTCGTGAAGTTCCGACCCGGCCTCGACCGATCCGAGCCGATGGTGTCGTGATGGAAGCCGAACCGAGGAAGAAGGTCGATTGGATGGAGCGCCTCCACGGCGCTTCCGCTTTGTGTGCCCTTGTCTTCGCGGGACTACTGATCGGCAGCGGCATCGGCCTAGCCATGGCCTACGTGCCATCCCAGGCTGAAGCCTTCGCGAGCGTCCTCTATCTGCGCCAGCAAGGGGGCCTCGGCGCGTTCCTCCGCTCGCTCCACTATCTCCTCTCGTCGGGAGTGGTGGTCGCGACTTTCCTCATGGTTCTCTTCGCGGTGCTCGGCGACGCGCACCGCGAGCGCAAGTGGGAGTACCGGCTGAGCGTCGTCACGATGCTGCTGATGATCGCCTTCTGTTTCACAGGCTATGTCCTGCCGATGGATCAGGCCGCCTACTGGGGAACGTCGGTCCGTCTCGGCATCGTCGAGACCGTGCCGGTGGTGGGAGGGATGAAGGCCGACATGCTCCGCGGCGGCTCCACGTTTGGAGCGGCGACCCTGCCGCGTTTCTACGCCCTCCATGTGGCCGCACTTCCTCTCATCCTCGTGATCCTGGTGCTGGTCGGTTTCAAGGACGCTCTCGATCGCGCGGCGCGCGCCTACGGACCGAGGCTGATCCAGGCGAGCGGTCTCATCACTATCGCCGCGTTCGTGCTCGCCGCGAATGTCCAGGCCCCGCTCGAACCGAAGGCGGCCGCCGCCGACACCGAATACGTCCCAAGGCCCGAGTGGTATTTCCTGTGGCTGTTCCAGTTCGGCAAGTACGTGCACGGATTCCAGTGGGTGGAGAGCGCGCTACTTCCGGCGATCGGCATCGGCACGCTCCTGCTGCTTCCGGAATTCAACACGACGCGCAAACTGCGAGCCCGGGGCGCCGTTGCTGTCTTCGCGTTCATGTTCGGCCTCGCCGGCCTCGCCCTCTACGAGGATCGCGATCTGCCCAAGAAGCCTCAATATGAAGAGGGGCTTGTCCTCAAGGCGGCGCGCGACTACAAGGTCGAATGCGCCGGCTGCCATGGCCTGACCGGCAAGGGCGATGGCCCCGACGTCGCGAGGCTCGAGAGCAAGGTGAAGGCTTTCACCGGTGTGGAGTTCTGGGGCGAGGAAACAATGACCGACATGATCGAGGTCATCACGAAGGGTGAGGCTCCCGACATGCCCGCCTTCGGCGAGCGCATGTCCGCCGAGGAGATCCTTGCCATAGCCGCCTACATCGAGACAAACTTCCGGCCCCGCTGACCGTTAACCCTAGAAATCAACCAAGGACCATGAGAAAAACATTCATTCCCGCCTTTGTGGCCGCTTTCGGCCTTCTCGCCGTCACCGCCGGCGCGGCGCCCGAGCACAAGAACCTTCAGATCCTTCCCAAGAACATCACCGCGGACGAGCTGAAGAAGACGATGGACGGCTTCGCCGAGCAGCTCGGGGTGAAGTGCACGTTCTGCCATGTCCTCGAGCAGTACGACAAGGACGATCGGCCCCATAAGGCCGACGCGCGCCGGATGATCAAGCTCGTCATGGATATGAAGGCGAAGAAAGCCGACTATTTCGGGCCCCGGACGAAGGAAGCGGTGATCAGCTGCGGCATGTGCCACCGCGGGAAGGCGGAGCCGGAGCCGTTCGTTCCGTAATGCTGGGAGCGCGGTATTCTCCGCGTTCGCTTGACAAACGGATTGGGAGCCTCGTACGCTTCTCGGTATTCCGTCGAAAAGTTTCTATCCTCAAGCCTTGCCCGTGGCGGTCCGCCGTTCCTTACCCTTTGGAGTTCCCATGCGACCCTCTCTGCATTCAGTAACCAATCCTGCGGTCTCGACCACAGAGAGGTCCCGCTCCCGCGGGGTCCTGGCTACCATCGCCGCGGCGCTGGTTCTGGGCGCGATGATGAGCGTCACGGCTGCGCCGCCTCCGGTCGTGTTCAACGAAGACTTTTCGGACAATTCGGCAGGATGGACTCTTGGCGCGGAATGGCAGATCGGCTCGGCCACTGCGGGCGGGGGGGGGGCAACGGGTTCCCTGATCCGGGCGCGGACACTACACCAACCGGGGACAACGGCGTTGCGGGGATGGTCTTGGGCGGTGACTACACGATCGCGTCTCACGCCTTCTCCTATCTGGAGTCGCCTGCGATGGACACGACAGGTCTCACATCCGTTCAGTTGAGTTTTCAACGCTGGCTCAATAGCGACTACCCCTCCTTCGTGACCAACACCGTGGAAGTTTTCGACGGCACAAGCTGGGTCCTGATCTTTCAACCGGGCGGTGGCCCTTGCGGCGCGTTCGGATTCTTCTGCGAAAACTCGTGGTCCATGATGATCTTTGACGTCACGGCCTACAGCAACCCCCAGTTCAGAGTGCGTTTCGGGCAGGCGGTGGGCGGTGGAGCTTTTGCCCTGAGCGGCTGGAACATCGATGACGTTCGGGTCGGTGAACCCATGGTCGTTCCGGATGCTCCAACGATCAACATCGCATCGCCTGGGCATGGCGAGGCGATTGTGTCGTTTACGCCCGGTAGCGACGGCGGGACTTACATCACGAACTACTCGGTTACTTGCGGTTCTCAAACCGCCAACGGCACCACCTCTCCGATCACTGTGACCGGTCTGGTCAACGAGAGCCCGGTCACCTGCACGATGTACGCCACGAACGCCATCGGCGACAGCCCTGTCTCGGCGCCTTCGAACAGCGTTACGCCCACCGCAGGTCCGATCGTGAACATCACCGGCGTCCCGGCTCCAGCGAATGAGGGATCACCTTCGGGCACGACGAATTTCGTGTTCACGCTGACCCGCACGGGCGGACCTGGCGTGGCCTTCAACACGACCTACACCCTGACGGGCGACGCGGTGGCTCCTGAGGATTACCCTGTGCTTTCGGGGACGGTGAACTTCAGCGCGGCGGCGACGACCCGGACCATTACGGTGGGGATCCGTCGCGACACGAAGTTCGAGATCGACGAGAGCGTGATTCTGACCCTCACCGGCGCGGACAACGGTGTGGTTGTAGGAGGCAACTTCACGGCCAGCACGACGGTACTGAACGACGACACACCCCCGACGA
>CAZBTT010000423.1:618-4818 GCA_964494295.1 uncultured Acidobacteriota bacterium | reverse complement strand
CGAGCCTTTCAGGTTGTCCTAGCCAGCAAAACCTGCGCCCTCCCGCAGGCACATGCCTTGCTGATTCCAGGTGGCCATCCTCGACGTTTCGGTGGCGAGGAGGGCGTTTTCTAGATTTGTCCCATCTTGTGGGATCTCGCACAGTCGCTCGTTGAGGAGGACCCCGAACATGAAGCACCCAAGAATCATCCTGGCCGTTCTATGCGTTTCGCTCGGCGCCATTTCCGCCCCGGCCCAGGACGAGCCCCCCGCCTCCGGACCTCCAGAGAAGAGATCCCCTCGCGACCTGTTGAGCGACGACGAATCGAAGGACGGTCGCGGCTGGCATTTGGGACCTCTCGTTCCGCGAGTCGATGTCCTGAGTTCAGGGGGCGGACCGGCTGCCGTACTCCATTTCTGGGCTCCGGACATCAAAGGCACGGCCCTTGATGTCCACGCCTCGGCGGCGTATTCGACCCGCAAGTACCAGTACTACGATCTTCAATTGGGACTCGTGCCGCACGTCGATAAGCGCCTTCCGAGAATCGAGACGGGAACGAATGGCCTGTTCCCGCTCTCGGACATTGAAAAGACGGCGTCCGCGCCGGGCTTCAACGTCTACGCCTCCGCGCGTTATCGCGACTATCCGCGCGAGGACTTCTATGGGATCGGCCCCAGCACCTTGAAGGTGAGCCGCGCCGACTATCGGCTGCAGGACGGGCTGTATGAGGGCGTTGTTCGGTTCCGGGTAGCGCGGCTATCCGTGATGGGCCGCGCGGGAGTCCTGCGCACTTCGATCCTCCCGGGCGGCGACCCGAACGACCCCAACGTTGAAGCGACGTTTGCAGACGGCGGCGCGCCTGGTCTCCTCCGAGCACCCGACTTCGCTCATGTCTCGGGCGGCGCCTGGCTCGAGCTTCGGGACGAACCCGGCAATCCTCATCGTGGCGCCTCAATCGGCCTCGCTTACTCGCGGTTCGACGAGCGGAATGGCGGGACGCACGATTTCAACCGGCTGACTCTCGACGCACGGGAGTACCTGCGCCTGGGGTCGAATCGCCACGTTCTCGCCCTGAGGCAAACGGCCTCCTTCGACCGGCCTGACGAGGGCAGCACGGTGCCCTTCTATCTGCGCCAGACGCTTGGCGGCGGCCGGCTGCTGCGAGGGTACCCGTCGTTCAGATTCCGCGACAATGGTCTCCTTTATCTCGGCTCCGAATATCGGTTCGAACTTCGGCCCAAGGTCGAACTCGCCCTCCTATATGAAGCGGGGAAGGTGTTCGCCGACGCCGACGGCTTTGATTTCCGACGACTGCGGGGCGCTTATGGGGCAGGTATCCGCCTGAAGTCACGCCGGAAAGTGCACCTGCGCCTGGATGCCCTGCGAAGCACCGAAGGGACTCGACTCCAGTTCAAGCTCGGTCCCTCCTTTTGATCCTCCGCGCAAGCCCTGCTCCGCCACTCCGGGAGCGAAGGGTTTCTTGACACTCGCTTTGGATGAGCGTCACGCCGACGGCACGACCGGATCGGTTCCACGCTCCTGCGCCGATCCCGCCAGGCGTGCGATCGCCCGGGCAAGCTCGACAGGCTGAGCTGGTTTCGAAACGTGCATCTGGAAGCCCGCGTTCAACGCCCTCATTTCGTCCTGACCGCTGGCGTACGCGGTGAGGGCGGCCACTGGCAAGCGGGCGGCCTTGTCCGATGGCAGACTTCTGATCCGGCGCAGGAGAGAGTAGCCATCCTCGCCGGGCATTTCGATGTCCGCGAGCAGGACGTCAGGCATATCGTGCTCCATGATCGCGATGGCCTCGTTTGCGGAGCCTGCAAGCCTCGTCTCGGCGCCGTAGCGCTCCAGAATCGCCGCGACCACTTCACGGCCGTCCACGTCATCATCCACGACCAGAACCCGGACGCCGGTCAGGGAGGGCGCCGAATCCAGCCGGTGGGGCTCATGGGTTGTGGGTCGGGAGGCCGACTTCTCGGCCGATTGAATCGGGGCCACGTGCCGGGGGAGAACGACCCTGAAGATTGCGCCCGTGCGGTCAGTGCGGTTCTGGGCCTCGACGGCTCCGCCGTGCATCTCGACCAGGTGTCTCACAATCGCCAGGCCAAGCCCCAGGCCCTGATGGGGTCTTGAACTCGATGAGTCGGCCTGGCGGAAGCGATCAAAGATGTAGGGCAGAAATTCCTGTCCGATCCCCGGTCCTTCGTCCTCGACGGTCAGCTCGAAACGGGAGCCGACCGCGTCGAGCCGGATCCGAACCTCGCCGTCCTTGCGGCTGAACTTGATCGCGTTCGAGACGAGGTTCCAGACCACCTGCTGGAGCCGCGCCGGATCGGCCAGAATGATCTCCTCCGCCGCGGGCAGAAGCGGGTTGAGGCGGACCCTCCTTGCCTCGGCCGCGGGCTGCAGGGTATCGAGGCTCGCCTGAATCACGGTGGGCAGGTTCACATTCTCCCGGTTGAGCCGAAGTTTGCCTGTGATGATCCTGGAGACGTCGAGGATGTCGGAGATGAGCTGGCCCTGGAGGCGCGCGTTGCGTCCGATCGTGTCCAGTCCCTTTTTTCGATCCGCTGCGTCAAGGCCCCCGTTTTGCAGCAGGTGCGCCCAGCCGGTGATCGCGGAGAGCGGGGTCCTGAGTTCGTGGGACAACGTGGCCAGGAATTCGTCCTTGAGACGGTCCGCGTTCTCCGCGGAGCGGCGGGCCTCCTGCGCCTGCTTCAGCGCGGCTTCGATTTCCGCGGTGCGGTCGGCCACCCGCTGCTCGAGTTCCCGATTGAGCCGCTGGAGCTCGACAGTCTTCCGATAGAGGTCGGCAAAGACCGAGACCTTGGCCCGGAGGATCTCCGGAACGATCGGGACGGAAACGTAGTCGACCGCGCCCGCTCCGTAGCCCTTCAGGCGATGCGCGTCGTCCACGAGAACCGCGGAGACGAGAATGATCGCGGTTTTCTCGAACCGGGGGTGATTTCGGATCATCGCTGCAAGCTCAAAGCCGTCGAGCTCGGGCATGCAGACGTCCACCAGGACCACGGAGATCTCCGTCTTGAGGAGCTGATCGAGGGCCTCCCTCGCCGAGCCCGCGCGAATCAGGTTCTCGCCCAAACCGGCAAGGATGCTCTCGTAGCTCAGCAGCTTCCCCTCCTCGTCATCGACGAGGAGAATGTTCACCGGCTCCCTGGCTGCGCTCATCGGCGTTCTCTAACGATGCAGCCAGGTGCGAAGGGCGAAAAGCAGTTGTTCGGTGTTGACGGGCTTCGCCAGGTAATCCGAAGCGCCGGCTTCGAGACACTTCTCCCGGTCGCCCTTCATGGCCTTTGCGGTGAGGGCGATGATCGGCAGCCGCCGGTGCTCGGGTTCTCTTCTTATGGCCTGCATGGTCTGGTATCCATCCATATCCGGCATCATGATGTCCATGAGAACAATGGCGACATCGGGATGGGTCTCGAGGGTTCGAATGGCCTCGTTCCCCGTGCTGGCCGACAAGACCTTCATACCTCGGCGCTCGAGGACGCTGCTGAGCGCGAAGATGTTGCGGACGTCGTCGTCGACCACCAGCGCAACCTTGTCGAGCAGGTCATCGTCGGACCGATGCAGGCGTTCGAGCATCTGCTGCTTCTCGATGGGCAGGTTGGCGGTGATCCGGTGGAGGAAAAGCGAGGTCTCGTCGAGCAATCGCTCCGGCGACTCGACTCCTTTGACCACGACGCTGCGGGCCATGGTGTGCAGCCTCGCATCGTCCTCCGGCGAAAGCTCCTGGCCGGTGTAGACGACCACGGGCAGGTCGGTGAGGGCCTTTTCCGCGGCGATTCGGTCGAGGACCTCGAATCCGGACATGTCCGGCAGCCGCAGATCGAGAACGACGCAATCGACCTCCTGCTCGCGCAGCACGGTGAGCGCCTCTTCGCCCGATTCCGCGCTGACGATATCGATGTCGTCGTGACCGAGGAGCGCGTTGATGCTCAGCCGCTCCGCCGCGTTGTCCTCGACCACCAGGAGACGTCTCCTCCTCGGCGCCGCATACTCCCTTATCCGCGAGAGCGTTCTCTCCAGACCCTCGGCCGTGGCCGGCTTGGTCACGACCGCGAAGGCCCCACGGACCAGACCGTGCTGGCGATCCTCGTCCACGGTGATGATCTGAACCGGGATGTGCCGGGTGGCCGGATCCTGCTTGAGCTGGCTCAGGATGGTCCAGCCGAGCATGTCGGGGAGAAATACGT
>CAZBTT010000423.1:0-608 GCA_964494295.1 uncultured Acidobacteriota bacterium | reverse complement strand
TGTTGCGATCGTCGGCAATCGGCGCCTGACGTTCGAGCCCGGCCGTGGCGGGGATTCGATCCGCCAGGGCAGAGGTTCGGTGGGCAGTCTGCGCGGGCAGAATGGCGGGATCGGAGTAGTTCAAGGGCAGATACAGGGTGAAGGTACTTCCGGTCCCGGTCACGCTGTGTAGCTGGATTTCTCCGCCGAGGAGCAACGCGAGTTCCCGGCTGATGGCAAGCCCCAGGCCGGTGCCTCCGTATTTTCGGCTGGTGCTTGCGTCGGCCTGCTGGAAGGCTTCGAAAATGATCCGCTGTTTCTCCGCGGGGATGCCGATGCCGGTGTCCGACACCTCGAACGAGACCACTCCGGCCGCGCTCCTGAGGACCGGATGATCTGTATTCCAGCCTCCTGCCGCCGCGGATACCCTGATCCGCACCCCTCCCTGCCTGGTGAACTTGAAGGCGTTGGACAGCAGGTTCTTGAGCACCTGCATGAGTCGCTTCGTGTCCGTGACCATGGCGCGGCCGAGGTGCGAGTCGAGTTCGACGTCAAAGGACAACTTGCGGTTCTCCGCTTCGTGGCGGAACAGGCGCTCGACGGTGTCGAGGAGCTTCGCGAAGGAAACC
>CAZBTT010000422.1:0-4841 GCA_964494295.1 uncultured Acidobacteriota bacterium | reverse complement strand
GGGAAGAAGGTTTCTTTCGCGGACCTGATCGTGCTCGGTGGCGCCGCTGCGGTGGAGCAGGCCGCGAAGACCGCCGGCTACACGGTAAGCGTTCCCTTCCGGCCCGGACGTATGGATGCCTCGCAGGAGCAGACCGACGCGAGCACCTTCGCGGCCCTCGAGCCCCGGGCTGATGCCTTCCGCAACTACTACGGCGAGGGCAACCACTTCTCGCCCACCGAGGCGCTGGTCGACCGCGCCAACATGCTGACCCTCACCGTTCCCGAGACGACCGTTCTCGTCGGTGGTCTGCGCGCACTGAATGCCAACTCCGGACAGGCGAAGCACGGCGTCTTTACCAGCCGTCCCGGCGTCCTCTCGAACGACTTCTTCGTGAACCTGCTCGACATGTCGATCAAGTGGCAGAAGTCAGCGAACACCGAGGGGGTCTATGAAGGCCTCGACCGGAAGACCGGTGCAGTGAAGTGGACGGCGACGCCGGTCGACCTGATCTTCGGATCGCACTCCGAGCTTCGCGCCATCGTCGAGTTCTACGCCGCGGAGGATGGAAAGCAGAAGTTCGTGAATGACTTCGCGAAGGCCTGGAACAAGGTGATGGAGCTCGATCGCTTCGACTTGAAGTAACGCCGTAGAGGTGACGGCGCCCGGAAGGGCGCCGTTACTTCGTGCGCCTCCTGCCTTCGTGGACCTCGCCCCCGGGGCTTGAGTTCGCCCAAGGTCAGAATTCAAGCCGAAGGCCGAGCCGGGAACGAAGCTCGCGAGTTCCGAGCCTGGTGATCTCGAGGGCCCGGCTGTCAAGCTCATGCGCGACCCATTTGCGCTTCAGGGCAACGTTGAGCACAGCCGCGGCCAGGGCGCCCCCCAGGTGCGGACGACGTTCGCTCCAGTCGAGACAGGCGTAGGCAAACCGGCGGCGCAATGCTCGCGTTTCATCGACATCGATTCCCAGACCCTTGAAGCCGTTCATCCCCGCAGTCGTGACGGCGTAGTCCGTGCCTCGGGAATCCTCTATCCACTCGAGCGCCTTGAGCCGGTCGTGGAGGGCGACACCCAGACTTCCGGCAATGTGGTCATAACAGGTCCTTGCCGCGCGCAGTCCATCGGGTGTGGTGGGGACAAACGCCGCCCTCGACCCGCCCGCGAGGACACTCAGCGCCTCGAGGGCCCGAGCCACGTTGGGCCCCTCGAGACTGTAGTAGCGATGTTTGCCCTGCACGACGACGTTGACGAGCTTTTCCGCGAGCAGGCGATTCAGATGGACACTGGCCGTGGATGGAGCGATTTCTCCCACCACCGCGAGCTCCGTGCTGGTGCGCGCGTGGCTGTCGAGGAGGCAGTAGAGCATGCGCGCCCGCGCCGGCTCGCCGATGGCGGCGGCGATCCTCGAAACCGCGGCGTCGGCATCCTCGACATTCACGATTTGATCGTAAGCGAAGCGTGTCCGTCCAGCAACCGCGATGCTCGGCGAATGAAGATCACCTGCGTCATCCGATACGAGATCGATCCGTTTCAGAAAGAAGCCTTCAGAACCTACGCCTCGAACTGGGGCCGCATCATCCCTCGGTGCGGAGGCCACCTCATCGGCTACTTCCTTCCCCACGAAGGAACGAACAACGTCGCCTGGGGACTCATCGCTTTCGACAGCCTGGCGTCCTATGAAGCGTATCGCGCGCGGCTCCGAGCCGACCCTGCGGCACAGGAGAACTTCGCAATGGCGCTGGCCCAGCGACTGATCCTCCGAGAAGAGAGGAACTTCGTCGAGGTGGTTGAGGGAACCCTGGGCGTTGTCTCACTGTTGCCGGCCGCGGTCCTGTGATGGTCGCCGACCCTCATCAGACCGAACGAGCGGAAGCGTTCCGAGCCCTTCACGAGCGCGACCAGGCGTTCATCCTTCCAAATCCGTGGGACGTCGGAACGGCCAGGCTGCTGGCCCACCTGGGTTTTGAGGCACTGGCCACCACGAGCGCCGGCCATGCCTTCTCCCTGGGTCAGGTCGACAACACCCTTACTCGTGAACAGATGATGACGCATCTCAAGACGATGGCCTCCGCGACGGACCTGCCCGTCAGCGCCGACCTTGAGAACGGTTTCGGCGATTCGCCCCACATCGTGGCCGAGACGATTCGACTTGCCGCACTGACTGGCGTTGTCGGTGGGTCGATCGAAGACGCCACGGGGCATCCCGGGAATCCGATCTACGCCTGCGATCTCGCCGTGGACCGTATGCGGGCCGCGGCCGAGGAGGCGGGTCGTTGTGCCTTTCCCTTCACGCTCACCGCCCGGTGCGAGAACTACCTCGTCGGCCGCCCCGACCTGGTCGATACCATCAAGCGCCTTCAGGCTTATCAGGACGCGGGCGCGAATGTGCTCTACGCCCCGGGCCTGTCGACCCGCGATGAGATTGCCGCTGTGGTGAGGTCGGTCGATCGGCCGGTCAATGTCGTGATGGGTTTGAAAGGCGTGTCGTTGAGCCGCGATGAGCTGTCCGGCTTGGGCGTACGCCGAATCAGCGTGGGAAGCGCGCTCTCCCGCGCGGCCCTCGGGGCATTTCTGCGCGGGGCCCATGAGATGCGAAACCATGGGACATTCACTTTCGCGGAGAACGCGCTCAGCATGGAGGACCTGTCCATCCCTTTCTGTCGATGACCGCAGAGCGGTCAGGACGCCCCCGCTTCGTCTACTTCGTCTTCCGGGCCTTCATCTCGCGGCCACCCTGATGCAGGACCAGCCCATCCACTGCTCCAGAAGCACCTCGGGTGAACACGATGCGCGCATCGACGACCTTCAGAAAGAACTCCGTGTCGGAGGACGCGAACACCTCGAGCTTCTGCTGCCCCGTCGCCTGGGTCATCAGCCGGTCGCCCTCTCGCGTGACCGGGAGGACGAAGCCCGGTCCGAGTTCGTACTCGCCGACATACTCACCCAGCAGGGCCGGGGCTACCTGAACCACCGCGCGCTCCTTCGGCGCGTCGGCCACCCTTGGGGCGCGCTGGGCCTCGGAATCGCCCTCCTGGTACATGAGCATTTCAGTCGCGCGGCCTGAGGCATCGACCACGAACTTGAAGTGGGTCAGGCTCTGGTCGTAGAAGAACTCGGTCTCGGAACTGGCCTTTGCGGGAAGAAGCTGGGCTCCGGTGCGCTGCGTGTGGAGGCGGCCGTCTTTCACCGTGACGGTGCGAGTCGAGTTCGCGTCGATCCGATACACGCCCGCGTATCGCTCGAGAATCGCGTTGTCGACCTTCACTTCGGTCCATTCGGGGAACGGGTCGCCCGCGGCGAGCGCCGCCAGCTTTCTGGCGAGGAATCCCGGATCCGTGGCCGGCGAGTCGGAATTACACAGCACAGCCACGTACACCTTGTCGTCGGGCAGGCTCAAGGCGAAGGTCGAGAAGCCGAAGATCCCTCCGCCGTGCGCGATCGACCGGCGGCCGCGAAGTTTTGCCGGCCCCCAGCCGTAGCCGTACGTCGTGGGCTCGCCGCCCTTGAGCACATAGGGCTTCCACGCCTGGGCGAGCGATTCGGGTTTCAGGAGCTTCCCTGCGGCGAGGGCCTGGTCCCAGCGAGCCAGGTCGTCCACGGTTGAGGCCAGGGAGCCGGCGGCGTAGGGCTGGGTCATGCTGAGATAGCGCGCGTTGCGCGGCTCCTTCGCGTCACCGGTGTAGCCGGAAGCGCGCTTTTTGATGATGGGCTCCGAGTTGTCGTAGTACGAGGACGTCATTCCGAGAGGATCGAAGATCCTCTCTTTCACGAACGCCTCATAGCTCTTCCCCGACACCTTCTCGATGATCGCGCCGAGGAGGATGTAGCCCGAGTTGTTGTAGGCCCATCGCTCGCCCGGTGCGAAGTTCATGGGCTCTTTCTTGAAGCCCTCGATGATCTCCTCCGGCTTCATGGGAGTCATGATCTTGTCCCTCATCCAGCCCGGCATGCCGGTATAGCTCTGAATGCCGGAGGTGTGAGTCAGCAGGTGTTCAATGGTGATGGTGTGGCCGTGGGTCGGATATCCGGGCAGATGCTTCTCGATCCGGTCCTGAACGTTGAGCTTGCCTTCTTCGGCCAGCAGCAGAATCGCGGTGGCGGTGAACTGCTTCGTGATCGAGCCCAGACGGAACACCATGTCCGGCTGTAATGGGACGCCGAGTTCGAGATTGGCCATTCCGTACGCTTTGCGGAAGACCGTCTTGCCGTCCTTCACGACGATCACCGCCGCACCGGGCTTCTCGGCGGGATAGGCATCCTTCATCACCCGGTCATACGCGGCGGTGGGGGAGACGGCGCTCGACGACTTTGCCTGCGGCGCAGCGGCCGAGACTGTCGCGAGCAGGACGACTCCCGCGAGAGTGGTGATGCGAGATGCGACGGGCTGGGTCGGGAGCAAGGTAGTCGACAAGGAAGGTCTCCTTTTGGTTTGAACGAAGGCAGTCTAGTGGTCGAAGGGACGGCCGTCAGACCGGGCACAAGTAGACTTCAAAAGAACCAAGACCATGACGACAATTCTCCAGAAACTTCCGGCCGGTCAGAAGGTCGGCATCGCGTTCTCCGGCGGCCTCGACACGAGCGCCGCGCTCCACTGGATGCGCGCCAAGGGCGCCATTCCTTACGCCTACACCGCGAACCTCGGCCAGCCCGACGAAACGGACTACGACGAGATCCCGCGCAAGGCCATGCTGTACGGAGCCGAGAAAGCGCGTCTCATCGATTGCCGCTCGCAGATGGTCGCCGAAGGCATTGCGACTCTTCAGAGCGGAGCCTTCCACATCACCACCGCGGGCGTCCCTTACTTCAACACCACGCCGCTCGGCCGCGCCGTCACCGGCACGATGCTGGTGGTGGCGATGAAG
>CAZBTT010000421.1:0-4859 GCA_964494295.1 uncultured Acidobacteriota bacterium | reverse complement strand
CGGCGGGCGCGGCGAAGTTACTTCGACCCTGAGGTCTTGTCGGTCCGAAGCTTGTCGACGAGACCGGCCACGTTCACGCCGGTGAGCGACTCCACCACCGGCGGCACCTGCGAGATCACCTTCGCGACCTCCGCGGTGAGTTTCGAAACGCCGATGCCGCCTTCCTCGCCGCCCGAGTTGATGAGGGTGATCCGGTCGATCTTGCCGAGCGGCTCGGCCACCGCGCGTGCGATCTCGGGCAGGATGGGGGCCAGGATCTGCATGATCGCGGCCTCAGAGTACTTCTGCCAGGCCTCGGCCTTCTTCTCCATCGCGAGGGCTTCGGCGAGGCCCTGAGCCTCGCGCACCGCGGCTTCGGCCAGACCTTTGGCGCGATCCGCCTCGGCCTGGGCGAGACCCTGGGCCTGCGTCACTTCCGCCGCAGCCAGGCCTTTTACCTTTTCACCCTCGGCGATGCTCGTCAGGCGCGACTTCTCGGCATCCGCCTCGGTCTCGATCCGTCGTTTGGCGGCTTCGGCGAGGGTCTCGGTTTCGTAGCGCTTCGCGTCGGCGGCGCGTCGGATCGTGGCATCCAATTCCTTCTCGCGTCGCTTGATCTCCTGCTCCTGAAGCTGAATCTCGATCGTCTTCTTCTGGAGTTCGTAGGCCATCTCGGCTTCGGCTCGTTTGGTGTTGGCGGTGCGTTGTTCCGCCGCCACGAGCTGCTGGGCCTGGAACGAAGCGATCTCGGCCGCGCGCGAAGCGGTAATGTCCGCTTCGCGCTGCCTTCGCAGCTTGTCCGCGTTCGCCTCAGCCACCGCCGCGTCCCGCTTGGCCTCGGCTTCTTCGGCGAGCCGCGTCGCCTCGGCCTGTCGTTCGCGGGTCTCTCGCGCCGCGTCGGCCTGGGCGATCGAGGCCTCCTTGGTGGCGATGGCTTCGGCTATGGCCGCGGTCCTCTTCACTTCCGCGATGCGGGGTTTGCCGAGAGCCTCGAGATAGCCGTGTTTGTCGCGGATATCGCGGATGGTGAACGAGTCGATGCCGAGGCCCATGTTCGCGAGGTCGCCGGTCGAAATCTCCTGGACCTTCTGGGCGAAGTGTTCCCGGTTCTTGTAGATGTCCTCCACGGACAAGGTTCCGAGAATCGCGCGAAGGTGGCCCTGGACGGTTTCGAGGGCGATACGTGCGATCTCCTCCGGCTTCTTGCCGAGGAAACGTTCGGCGGCGGCGTAGAGCGCCACTTCGTCCTTGCGGATCTTGATCTGCGCCACTCCGTCCACGATCACCGGCACGCCTTGCGACGTGTAGACCTCGGGCGTATTGACGTCGAGGGTCATGACCTCGAGCGAGAGTTTGTTGTAGGTCTGGAAGAGAGGGATCACCATGTCGGCGCCGCCGGTGATGAACTTCACCTTGCCCCGTCCCGACACAACGAGGACTTCATTCGGGCCCACCTTCTTCAAGAAAGTCAGGTAGGCAAGCACGTACCCGACCACCGCGATCGCGATGACGCCCGCGGCGACCATGACGAGGAAACCGGACATGACCCCTCCTTAAGGAAGACGAACGAGAAACGTCGATCCCACCATGCGTACGACGGTGACGGCTGCCCCCTGTGCGATCGGTGTGCCCGCTTCATGACGGGCGGGGCCGGTAATCCGCTGGCCTTCCACGATGGCCGCGATCTCGCCCATACCGCCCGCGGGGATGGAAGTCAGAACTTCGGCCGGGGCGCCCTCGAACGCGGCGGTCTTCAGGGAGGACGTGCCGCGCGCGCCCCGCATGATTCGAAACGCGGCGTAAGCGACGCCCCACGCGGTGATCAGGGCCGAGGGAAACGCGACGGCGAGACTTCGCCAGTCGTCGAGATCGAACGCGTACTTCGCGATCAGGCCGTAGCCGCCCAGCGCCGAGAAGAGCGTCGCGAGGGCGAGGGGTGAAAAGAGAGGGAAGTGAAAGTCAGCGCCCGCGCCGTCGTGATGACCGTGGCTGTCCCCGCCGACATCCGTCAAATGGCCCAAGAAAGCCGCGAGGACGATGTAACCGCACCCGAGGACCGCCAGGGCCAGGAATGTTGTGGTGAGCACGTTGGCCCTAGGTTAGCGTCAGTGCGGCCAGGTCCACCAGCCCCGTGACGGTCGGCTGAAAACCGCGCAGCCTCCAGGCGTGGGCGACGCAGGCGCGGCCGTACATCAAGGGCAAGAGCGGCACGTCGCGGCCCATGAGCGCGCCGATGTCTCCAAGCGTCTCTTCGCGCCGGTCCTTGCGATACGACGCGATCAGCGCGTCCATCTCGCGGCTCTTGTAACGCGAGAAGTTGAATGCGAAAGAGGCGCCTTCGACTCCTTCAGGCACCGCCTCCGACCCCACCACCGCGGAGAGATAGTCGCTCGGGTCCGGGCTGTCGGGGATGTTGCCCATGATCGCGAGGTCGTAGTTCCCGGAATTCATCCGGGCAATGGGTTCGCCCGAGGGAAGCTCTTCCGCTTCGACGGTGACGCCCAGGCGACGTATCCGATCACGAAGATGACGCGCGACCGCGGCGGGGGCCGGAAGGTAGGGGCGGGGGGCGGGGGAATAGAGGATGGCAAGTGGCGTAGCGAACCCTCCCGCCTCCGTCCACAACGCGCGGGCCTTCTCGACATCGGGCACCTGGCGGTCATTCGTTTTCCCGAGCGCAGGAGGGAGAAGGCCGGTGGCGCGGAAGGCGAGCGGGTTTTCCCCAAACGCGGTCTCCGCTACCAGGGTCCGATCGATCGACATCGCGATCGCCGCCCGGAGCTTGCCGTCCTTGAGCCGCTCGGTGTTCATGTAGAGCATGCAGGTCGAGTTCACCGGCTTCATCACCACCGCGGTGTTCTTGAGCAGGTTCACGTCCCGCCACGAGAGCCTTGGCGCCAGATCCACTTCCCCCTTCTCGAGAGCGGCGAGCAGTGCGGTGGGACGCCCGGTCGCAGCGTCCACCGGGAACACCCGAACCTCGATCGATTCGATCTTCGGCGGTGTGCGGGCGTGGGGATTACGAACCAGGCGGATGACGTCTTTCTCCGAAGGGCCGACCATGTACGCGCCGGAACCAAGAAGGACGCCGCCGACGTCGCGATACAACATCCCGCACATCGTGAGGAAGAGGTCGAAGCGGGTGTTGGGTGCTATGAGGGTCAGGACCACGCGACCGTTGCGGTACCCCGCCGAGGCGCGGCTGGTGAACACGGGATCCTGAGCCAGGGTGCGCACGACATCCTCGGGAGTCACCGGGGAGCCGTCTGAGAAGTGGGCGTCCGTCCGCACCGTCGTGGAGAATTTCAGACCGCCGCTACCCGGCTCTTCGACAAGCTTCTCCGCGAACAGCGCCGGCAACGCGTCGCCCGACGACGAGGCCTGGAAGGGTGTTTCGAAGATCTGCCGGGCCAGCAGAATCGTGGTCGCCTCGGCCATGGTTCGAGGATCGATCGAGCCCACGGGATCGACGACCCCGATGCGCAGTGCCGAAGGACCGCCGGCCATGTGCGGATTCTAGGAGCCTTCGCGGCCGAAATGGCTCCAGGCCCCCGAGGGGCGGCTTCGCGCTCCACCAGACGGCGCTCCGTTTCGGGTGTCGAAGGGACAAGGAGCCCGCGCGGCCAAAATGGCTCCAGTCCACCAGACGGCGCTCCGTTTCGGGTGTCGAAGGGACTAGGCCCACCTGCGAGCCTCGGGGCCCGCTCTACCGTTTTCTGTCGCGGCGTTCGCGCCCGCGTCGGTCGCGGTAACCGCGTTCGTAGCCCGCGCGGAAGCCGTCCGCGTACGCGGCCTTGGAGCCGTAATGGACCCGGTAGCCTTCGGTGCCCCGGCGGTACTGAGCGTCGTTCCAGAAGCTGCGTCGGTGAGGCTTTCCGAGGTCGCGATAGCCGGCCCAGCCGCCGGCCATCAGACCCCGCTTGAAGCCCTCGTCGTAAGCCGAATACGCAGGGCGGTGAGGGGCCGGCCGGTCGTGGTATCCGCGTGATGTCGAACACGCGGACCCGAGAGCGGCCAACCCGATCACAAGGGCGGCGAACGTGCGGCGGGTGTTCATGGCGGATGATCCCGCTTAGTAGCGGCGACGATCAAAGCCGCGACGATGCGAATAGGCGCGCCGGTAGCCATCCTCGAAACCCTGCCGATACGCGGAGGCGTACGCGAACCGCGAACCGTACTCGCGCCGGTAGCCGGCGTCGGCTTGCCGATACCGCTTCTCGTCGCGGTAGTTGTAGCGGTCGTCGCGCCGGTCGTCCTTCTGGCCTTCGCGCAAACCATCGCGATAGCCGTTGTCGAACGCAATGCGCCGCACATCGTAGCGGCCTCGTTCGGAATAACCCCCGCGATCGTTGCCGATGCGGATTCCGATCTGTACTCCGGCTTGAGCGGGAGTGGCGGCGGCGAGTGTGGCGAATGCCAGTGCGGTTGCGATGGTTCTTCGGTTCATGGTGTGTCTCCTTACGCCTCGCAAAAGGAGCAACCGCCGTGCCAAGGCCGTAAGTTCAACTCTGATAGAGCGATGCGCTCGGGCCTGTACTCCGCGGGCGACGTAAGGCGTCCTCAGGGCGCGTCACCGGCGTTCCAGGCTTGGATCAGTTCTTTCGACGGCTCCCTCCAAAGAACCAGGAGAGGGCGAGGGTGGTTTGCCGCCCTCCATACTGCAAGGTGTTCCCAGCAGCGTCTTTGAACTCCGGCACCAGGTCGTAGGACGAACGGAAGCCGAGACCAAGATGCGACCCGAAACGAAAGTCGATCCCTGCACCGAGGCTCGCACCCAAGCCTTTCTGGCTTCCTTGCCCCGGTGTCGCGCGCGGGTCGGCCGGAACGGACGAGGGTGGCCGAAAGAACGGGCCGATCGCCGCATGCAGAAATGGTCGAGG
>CAZBTT010000420.1:0-4865 GCA_964494295.1 uncultured Acidobacteriota bacterium | reverse complement strand
TGCCTTCCATCGCCCCCATCAGGATGGCGGCATCGGTGACCGTTCGGGCCATGGGGCCGGCCGTGTCCTGATCCGCGGTGATGGGCATGATGCCCCACCGGCTGATGCGGCCCACGGTGGGCTTGATCGCGACCAGCATCGTGTTACTCGACGGGCTGAGGATCGATCCCGACGTCTCGGTGCCGACGCTAGCCGCCCAGAAGCTGGCCGCCGTGCCGCCACCGGAGCTGGAGCCCGACGTGTCGAGCGCCCCGCGGCCGTCGTTGAACGGGCGTCCCTGCGGATCGTTGCCCTCGCGCGGATCGCGCCGCGGATCGTACGGGTTGTAGGCCCACAGGGCCAGGCCGCTGTAGTTGTTGGGCATGCCGACCGTGACCCAGTTGGCCAGTTCGGTGAGCACGGTCTTGGCGAGGATGACCGCACCCGCCTCGCGCAGGTGCATGGTGAGCGTGGCGTCGTAGGGCGGCGTGATGCCCGCAAACGCGAGCGCGCCGCCGGTCGTCGGCATGTCGGTCGTGTTGATGATGTCCTTGAGCGCGATCGGAACGCCGTTCAGCGGCCCGCGCACGCGCCCCGAGGCGCGCTCCCGGTCGAGGCGGGCGGCCTCGTCGAGCGCCCGGGGATTGAGCGTCAGAACGGCGTTGATGCGCTTGTCGTACTGCGCGATGCGCGCCAGGTGCAGCGCAACCAGCTCGTACGACGTGATGCGCCCGGCGGTCATGGCCGCCTGCATCTGCGGAATGGTGGCTTCGACGATGTCGAACTTCGCACGCACCGCATCATCGGCCGCGAGTTCGATTCCCTCTGACAGCGCCGCGATCGTACGCGACTTCTGCGCCTGGACACTCGGAGGGTCGCCGCCTTCCTGCGCAGACAGCGAGAGCACCGCCGCCACACCAGCGGTGGTAAGCAGGGACGAACGCCATCGAATCATGTCTCCTCCTTCCGCCGGCGTACAGCCGGCGCGTCGAACTTGCTGCAGGGCCCACGACAACGAGGACGCGGCGTGGCACGCCGAGCTCACCGGTGCCGTGTGCCATCGGTGATCTGGGCGACGACATGCCGCGCGGGGGAGCTCTGGACCGGGGGGCGGAGTGCAGGCGGATCATCGGGGCAGGACCTGTGCCCTGTCAACGGCGATCGCACTCGGCGCTGTCCGGTGTGGCACGCTCAGGGCGATGGCTGGAGGCGCATGGGTCGCCGAGAGAGCCTGGCAAAGGCATGGCTGGGAGTCGGCCGACACGCGGGGCCAGGAAGCGGCGACCCCCTCGCGGCCCGCCTTGGGGTAGGCTTGCGGCCCATGCGACTCCTGGCCCCGTGTTTCGCTGCCCTCTGGTCCTTGAGCACGCGGTGGCGGATGGTGCCCTCCACGATGACCATCGAGAGACCGGCGAAGATGCTCGAGACGAAGAAGAGAACGGGCATGAACTCGGTGTACCAGAGGGGATGGATCTTCGACTTCGCCATGAGGAAGAGCGCTCCAAGTCCCGCCTGGTGCAGGGTCGAGCTGGTGAAGCCGGCGATCACTGTTCCTATGGTGATCGACTGGAGAAACCGGCGAAGTCTCCGCGCCCCCATCCACTCGGCGATGGCGGGCGAGAACTCGATGAACTCGGCCACCATGTAGAGCAGGAAATGCCAGGCGACGAGGAACAGAACCGAGTTGAATCCGAAGGAATTGCCGATGATCGGATTGATGATGTTCCAGGGCTTGCCGAGGTCGAGCACCAGTCCCCCCGCGTAGAAGGCGTAGGCGAGGAATCCGTTCAGGACGGTGACCCGGACGATCGGGTGATAGCGCTCCACCTTCAGCACGTAGACGACGAAGGTGACCACATACGCTCCCCCCGCGAGCGCCACGCCGCTCACCACGTCGAAG
The DNA here is from genome assembly GCA_964494295.1 of uncultured Acidobacteriota bacterium. Taxonomy (GTDB): domain Bacteria; phylum Acidobacteriota; class Vicinamibacteria; order Fen-336; family JAGNNV01; genus JAGNNV01. The sequence goes on along the minus strand of CAZBTT010000420.1, from coordinate 2,986 downwards.
CCGATCCAGAAACCCCACGGGAATTCCTGGTTGAGGTTGGTGACCGACCCCAGACCCTGGGTGAACCGGATGGCGAGGATGACGAGCCCCACCAGAACGATCGGGATGGACAGGACGTTGAACGTGGTGATGAAGGGCGGGCGAGGCCGCAGTTCTCTCAGCAGGAAGTTGATGAAGGCGCGCGGGCTGTCGAGGGCCGAGGCGGTCACCGGGGCGGGGGTGGTGGTGGCGGTCATCTCAGGCCTCGCCGTCTCCAGAGCCGTCGCCATCCTCATGCCCGTTCGCGTGCTGTCGCGCCTGATCGGTCAGCAGCTTCAGGCCCACGAGCATCGTGGGCAGACCGAAGTCGAGGATCGGAACGGAGTAGAGGAACTCCTTCGTGTACTCGGGGTACGGCGTGCTCCCAAGATCCGTGCGGAAACCGAGCTGGTCGAAGGGAACGGCGGAGAGGTAGAGCCAGCCGGTGCCTCCCACTTCGTGCTCCCCGTAGATGTGGCGCACGTACTTGGAAGGGTGGTTGTAGATGCGGACGCGCGCGATCTCCATCAGGTCGCGCTTCTTTCCAAACATCAGGGCATCGGCCGGGCAGGCCTCGACACAGGCGGGCTTCTGGCCGGCCTGGATCCTTCCGTAGCACATGGTGCACTTCTGGATGTCGGGGTTCCACTCGTTGTACTCGAACTTCGGTATGTCGAAAGGGCACGACACCATGCAGAACCGACACCCCATACATTTGTCGGCCCGCCAGATCACCGGCCCCTCCTTCGTCTTGAACATCGCGTTGGTGAGGCAGGCCGCGGCGCACGCGGGCTGCCAGCAGTGCAGGCATTGCTTCTTGACGAACACGTCGCCTTTTTCGGTCTTGAAGCGGTTGACCACCGTCCACTGCTTCTCGCTCGTCGTACGCACCTTCTCGAGCGCGCCATCGTTCTCGACATCCGGCACCTGCATGGAGTTGGCCTGACCGCAGGCCACTTCGCAGGCGCGGCAGCCAATGCAGCGGGTGGTGTCGACCAAAACCCCCACGAACTCCTGAGCCGCCTCCGGGTCGGGAGCGGCGGTGGCGGCGCGGGCGTTTCCACACGCGAGGGTGGCGCCGATCGCCCCGCTCGTCTTCAGAAAACACCGTCTGTCCATGGTCTAGCTCCCGGGCGTGTGACAGCCCTTGCAGGAAGTACTGGCTGCGGCCCCCGTGCCCACTTCGTGGCAGGACCAACAGCTCTTGTGGATGACGACCTTTGCGCTCAGCGTCTCGTCGCCCGAGGCGCCGTTCTCACTGTGATGACAGGCCGAGCAGGCCTGCGCCTCCAGGGCGGGTTCGCCCTTCGCGCGATGGCAGGTGCTGCAGTCAACCCAGAAGTCGTCGAGGAGCCGGGGATGAGGGAAAACGAGAGGTTTGGCGTTCGTCTCATGGTGGCAGGTCACGCACTCGATTTCGAGTTCCTCGAAGTGCTTTTCGTGCGGAAACCGGGCCGGCCCGATCGACGCCTTCGTCTCCGACTTCGCCGGGGCCGAAGCCACGGCGTTCCCAGTGGCGGTCGCGGCACTCGGGGTCAGGGGACCCTCTGGACTCGATCGAGTGCAGAACATCAGCGCCAGCGCCGGAAGGGCGGCCAGGCAGGCAGTTCGCATCTTCATGATCACACCTCGGTGCGCGCGGAACGCGACACCCGTTACGAAACTACGTCGCCGCGAATGCGCGTTCGAAGACTTCCCAGGTCACATCGTCGAGTCCGCTGTCGTTCGCCGCCCGGACGCTCTTTCCTTCGCCCTCGCGCGCGCGCAGGGCCTCTCGGATCATTTCCCCGTAACGATGGATTTCGCCGCGGTACCAGGCCACCGCGTCGGCGCCGATCCGGAGATCGCGCAGATCCTCGGTCAGGTGAACCGGATCCATGGTGCAGACCCAGCCAAGCTGGTAGGGCTTGAGCTTGATGAGTTCGGGACGATCGTGAAGCTCCGCGTTCACCGAGGCGACCCGGCCGCTCACCGGGGACGGCACGGCGAGACGGTGATTTCCGTGGCGCAGAGTGAACAGGGTCTCGCCCTTGCGAATCTCCCTGCCCTTCTCGGGCAACTCCACCGCATCGATCCGCCCGATGGTCTTCTGGGTAAAGTCGTCGATGCCCAGGCGGACGAAGCCGTTCATGTGAACCCCCACCCAGCTGTGGGAATTCGAGACGAAGACGCCCGCGGGCACGTTCACCTCGTGGGGAGATTCCGACACCCCCACCTTCGGAGTGACAAGGTGGATCGAGGGCTCGATCTCCTTCTCCAGCCGGGCCTGGCGGCGGATCACCAGCTTGTTGACGAGATCGACCAGTTCATCCTCGGCGAAGGGCTTTTGGACGTAGTCCATGGCGCCGTGCTTCATGGTTTCGACCGCGGACTCGATGCTCGCGTAGCCAGTGATCATGACCACGTCCACGTCGGGGCGCAGGTGTTTGACCGCTTTGGTGACCTCGACGCCGTCCATGTCGGGCATCTTGAAGTCGGTGAAAACGAAGTCGTAGGGATTCTTGCGGACGAGTCCGAGGGCCTCCGGGCCGGTGAGGACGGTGTCGACCGAGTAGCCCGCGACCACGAGGATCTTGCGGAAGCTGTCGAGGACGATCGCTTCGTCATCCACGGCCAGAATGCGGGCTTTGGGGTTTGGGACCTCGACACGCTTCAGGCTCTTCGCCTCATCGGCGAACTCGAGCCGCAGGCCGACCGCGAGGGCCTCCTCGCGCGCCTTTCTTACCTTCGCCTCCTCCAGCTTCTTGAGAGTCATGCGGAGGAACAGGTCCACCAGAACGAAGACCACGAAGGTGACGAGGACGATCAGGACGACCATGGGGTTCTCCTGTTCGAAGGCTGTAACCACGAGTCCGACCCTAGTGTCGGGCTTCCGGGCGAGCAATAGGCCATTTGGCCCGTATAGCCTGATCACCGCGCACGGACTGCGCGGCCAGCGCCTCAGCCTCTTCGCGGGTCACTCCGCGCT
>CAZBTT010000419.1:0-4878 GCA_964494295.1 uncultured Acidobacteriota bacterium | reverse complement strand
GCGATGCCGACCGCGCCCTCGGCCAGTCCGGGGGTGAGGTTGATGGAGTCGTACGAGAACGTGATGCGGCCATCCGGGAAAAGGGTCAGCTCAAAGGTGTTCTTGTCCGCCACGTCGAACTGGGGCACCTCGGTCCACTTGACCGAGAAGGCCGACGCGCTCGAGGAAGTGGTGATCCGGCCCCCTTTGCTGGGATCGAGGTCGGCCAGAAGGGGCGCCACGCGGGGCGGGCCGGAGATGAGCCGCGAAAGCGTGCGGGCCGTGGAAGCGCTGTCCGCCGCTTCGAACGTGAGATTCCCGTCGGAGTTCACGAAGGCCCGGTCATACCTCTTTCCGAAGAAGGGGAACGCGAAGGGCAGCGGCACCTCTCGCGAATCGTCGTCGCCGAGCGCCATCGTTGCTCCATCGGTCCCAATCGGCCGATCGACGCGCGAAACCGTGTAGCCCGGCTGGAACTCGAGGCCCTTGCCCTGGAGGTCGAGAGCATTCGCCCTGAACAGGAGATCGCCCTCGTCGCGCAGGACCGCGACGTCACCGCTGCGCGAAACCGAGGCGGCCTTCACGTTCGTAGCCGACGAGCGCACCCGGCCTCGCGCGCGCGCTTCGCGGGATTGAACCACCTGGATGAGGTCGCTGCCCGGATACGTGGCGCAGAAGGGGTGCTTGATCCCGTCCGCCGTCGCGAGCGAAGCCGCGAGGGTCAGAAAACCGAATACCGGCGAACTCGTGAGGCGTGTGTTCATAGTGGCTCCCTTAGGGCCGGCGTCACCCGACCTGTCGATAGTGCGCCCGACTGGGCTCGAACCAGTAGCCTTTGCCTTCGGAGGGCAACGCTCTATCCATTGAGCTACGGGCGCACGACAGGAACGAGAGCAAGGATGATACCAAGCTCCTTCCGCGTAACCGCATCGGTAGTGTCCTGATTCGGAGTCAAAGTCGCACACTACCCGGGATCAGCTGAGGCCTCGATAAGATGCCGGCCGTACTCAAAATCACCGAGGAGAACCGACCCCTTGAACGCCCGCCCCCTCCCCGCTTCAACAGCATCGGTTCTCGGCGTCGCCCTGCTTGTCGGTGGGTGCCGCGCCGCCGCGCCGAACCCGCCCCCCTCGCCCGCCGCCCTCGCCGCCGCGCCGGTTGATGTGAAGACGCCCCCGACCCAGGCCTCGATCGTGGCCGCGATGGCCCGGGTCGCCGACTGGCAGCTCGCGAATCCCTCGCGCCACAAACTCTGGCAGTGGCACCAGGCCCCTTTCTGGGCGAGCCTTCACGCCCTTGCTCCGTTGTCTGCGGAGCCTGCGAAATATCTCGATGCCATCGCGCGCACCGGCGAGGCCAATGAATGGAACCACGGGCCCGACCGTTTTCACGCCGACGATCAGGCCATCGCTCAGAGCTACTTCCTCCTCGCCGCCGAGCGCAAAGACCCGCGCATGACCGCGAAGGTCCTCGCTCTCTTTGACGAGATGAAGGGAATGCCCTTCAGCGAAGACCTCGTCTTCGACCAGAAGAAGACCTCGCGCGAATGGGTGTGGTGCGACGCTCTCTTCATGGCCCCGCCGGCCATGGCCCTCGCGGCCCGCGCCACCGGCGACGCGGGTTACCTCGATTTGGTGAACCGGCTCTGGTGGAAGACCACCGACTGTCTCTATGACAAGGAAGAGCGCCTCTACTACCGCGACAGCCGCTACTTCGAACAACGCGAACCGAACGGGGCCAAGGTCTTCTGGAGCCGCGGGAACGGCTGGGTTATCGCCGGTCTCGCGCGCGTCCTGATGTACATGCCCGCCGACTATCCCGAGCGGCCCCGCTACGTCTCGCTGTTCAAGGACATGGCGAAGAAGGTGGCATCGATTCAGCGGCCGAGCGGCTACTGGGGGGTCAGCCTGCTGAGTCCGGAGACGTATGCGAGTCCGGAGACGAGCGGCACCGCGTTTTTCGTCTACGCGCTGTCATGGGGCGTGAACGAAGGGCTCCTCGACCGCGCCGTCTATGAACCCGTGATCCTGCGCGGATGGGCGGCGTTGAATCGCGCGGTTCGCGCGGACGGCATGCTCGGTTACGTTCAGCCGGTCGGCGCGGCGCCCGGAGCCACCGGTCCCGACCGGACCGAGATCTACGGGGCCGGCGCCTTCATCCTCGCGGGCAGCGAACTCCACCGGCTCGTCGGGCGGTGACGTCAACGGCCGGCTGGTCGACCGAACTCGCGCCGATCGACACGTCCCCTCTCTTTCGGCCGCTGCTCGGCGAACTTACCGGCCTGCTTCGAAGCCTGAGTCCCGCCGATTGGGATCTCCCCACGGTGGCGGGCTCGTGGAAAGTGCGAGACGTGGCCGCGCATCTGCTGGATGGCGAATTGAGAAAGATCGCGGTGTACCGCGACTCGCACTTCCTGAAGACCGACGGTCCCCTCGAGTCCGACCGCGACCTCGCCCGTTTCGTCAACGGCCTGAACGCGGGCGGCGTCGCCTGGGCGGCGCGGCTCAGCCCGCGAATGATCGTCGACCTTCTCGAAATCGCGGGCTCCTGGGGCGCCGAGGTGGTTGAGAAACTTCCGCTGGATGGCCGGGCCATCTTCGCGGTGAGCTGGGCGGGCGAGACGGAGTCGAAGAACTGGATGGACACGGGCCGGGAGTACACGGAGAAGTGGCACCACCAGATGCAGATCCGCGACGCCGTGGGTGTGGACCGCCTGCTGACGCCGCGATGGATGAAGCCGTTCCTCGACATCTCAGCGCGCTCTCTTCCCGTGGCCTTCGCGTCCGTGGCCGCGAGGATGGGGACGGTCGTCACATTCGAGGTGCATGGCCCGACATCGGGAGCCTGGTCGGTGATCCTTGATGGGGCGGCCTGGCGTGTGGTCGGCGGACGACCGGAGACCCCGGTGGCGACAGTCCGCGCGCTGGCCGACGACGCGTGGCGGCTCCTCTACAACGCAGTCAGGACGCCGGGGCTGATGGAACGTATCGAAGTGACCGGGGACGCGGATCTCGCGAGACCGATGCTCGCCGCTCGCTCCGTGATCCTTTAGAGGCTATCTCCCGATGTAGCCAAGGGCCCGGAGCTTCTCCTTCTGCTCCGCCGACAACTCCACCGGCTGGGCCGCGGCCGCCGAGCGTGACTTGAGCGCGGCATCGCGGGTCCGCGCCTCGATCGACGCACGGAGCGATTCGGCGGGCGGACGATTCATCTTCTCCATGGGATCGGTCGCGAGGTCGTACCACTCCGACGCTTTCACCCTCTGCTTCAGGGGATCGAGGCGGAGGATCGCCTTCCACGAGGATGCGCCGCCGCGCAGGAATGAGAGCCGCGTGCCGTCGAGGGTCTGATCGGTCTCCCCGTACATCTCCCGCGCGTCCGCGAGCGGCCGCAGCAGCGAGACTCCCTGCATCGTGGGCGGGCCGTTGGCCTTGAGAAAATCCAGAATCGTGGGTGCGATGTCAAGAAGGCCCGCGGGCCTGGTCTCCCGCCGCGCCGCAACTTCGGGCCCCGACACGATCAGGGGGATGCGGACAACTTCCTCATAAAGCGTCTTCTGGTGCTCCCACGAACCATGTTCGAGGAACTCCTCGCCGTGGTCTGAAGTCACCACGAGCATCGTGTTGCGCAGCACGTCGCGCTCCTTGAGATGCGTGACCAGGCGACCAATCTCGTTGTCGGTGTATCGGATCTCGCCGTCGTAGAGGGCGAGGAGATGGTCGAGATCGGCCTTCGACACCTGATCCGGACGGAGGTTCTGGAAGGCCTTGAGATTCCCGGTGAGCTTCCCGGAGTAGGAGGTCTCGAACAGTTTCAAGACCTCGGGTGGCGGGTCGTAGTGCCAGTGCGGATCGTAGAAGTGCAGGAAGATGAAGAACGGACGGTCGCCGAAGCGATCGACCAGATCCATCGCATGGTTCGCGACATTCGCGGCGAGGCGATCCTGCCGGAAATTCATCGAGTCGAAGCCCTCGTCGACGCCATAGGTCTTCGAGACGTAAAGGTGCGACGTGACCGCGTGGGTCGCGTAACCGAGCCTCTTCAAGATGCCGGCAAGCGTGGGAACCGAGCGATTGAAGCCCTGTTTCGAATCGACGCCGCCGTGCGTCCCGGGCAGGACGGAGGTGAACATCGACAGGTGCGCGGGCAGCGTCCACGAACTCACGCTCACCGCGTCATCCGCGACGATGCCGGACTGAGCGAGCGCGTCGAGGGTGGGCGTGGTGGGCTTCGAATAGCCGTAAGCGCCCACATGGTCGCGACGAAGCGTGTCGATCGAAATCAGGATCACCCCGCGGTGCGTTCCGTAAGTCGAGAGGTCGTGAAGGATGGGATCCGATACCGCCAGCGCGAGTTCGCCCGGCTGGGGCAGAACCGCGCCGTCCTTGTCGGTGAAGCGGATGTCGATCGAGAGGACGCCTCGGCGAGGAGGCGTGTCGAGTTCGACGGTCACGTCCTTCCAATCGTGAGCCACCCGCGGGTTCACGGTCTCGCGCGCGATCTCCTTGCCGTCGATGGCCACCACGAATCGGCCCCAGCCCGGAATCTCGCCCTCACCCCCGAATCGCGCGCCCACCCCGAACGTCATCACGGCCTTCCGCGGGAAGTCCAGCGTCCACGACTGCGTGGCGAGGAGCGCCTCGCGCGATTCGTCGCCCACCTCGACGACGTCGACCTTCGAACGCGCCCCGTCGGGTTTGGCCAGCAGGAGCGAGAGCGGGGGCTGCGGCGTGACCGGCCGCGAGGAGCATCCCAAAAACACCGCGGCGAGGAGAGCCAAAAACTTGCGGGTCAACAAGGCGCGGCGAATGTAGCACGGCGCCGAAGATGGACTCCTACAGCCCGAACACCCGCCGGGCATTCACGGAGCGGATCGCATCGCACTCCTCTCTGGAGAGC
>CAZBTT010000418.1:0-4904 GCA_964494295.1 uncultured Acidobacteriota bacterium | reverse complement strand
CGCTTCCTCCGGCGTCCGAACGATGTAGGAGCCTGGATGGCGCTCGCGGCCCCGCGCCAGCGACACCACTCCATCCGTGGCCGCGTAACCGCCGACCTCGTATTCAAGACCGCTCGACAGGCACAGCCCGCCGCCCTTGAAGCCCTCATCGACCAGCGCCTCCATCCGCGCCACCTCGTCGGGCCGCGCCGGCCGCTTGTAGTCCTCGCCCATGACCCTGGGGCGGACACTTGCGTGACCCACGCACGTCGCCACGTTCACCGTGGCCGGCGCGTTCCGTCGGGCGTCGAGATACTCGGCGATGGGCAGCTGCGAGCTGCCGTCCTGCCCAACGAGCAGCGTGGTGATGCCCTGCGAGACCTGGGAGATCGCGAGGGGCTCACGCGCGAGGCCGGTCGTCGAGTGATTGTGGACATCGATGAACCCCGGGGCGAGAACTCTTCCCTTGCCTTCGATGGTGATCTCGCCCCGACGCCGTGCGATCTCTCCCACCTCTACGATGCGGCCGTTCTCGATCCGCACATCCGCGGCTCGAAGCGGGCCGCCGGTTCCGTCGGCGACGCGGGCGCGCCGGATCACGACGGATTGCGCCGATGACGCATCAGCGACCGCGATGGCGAGAAGAGGCCCCAGAAGAAGAACGCGTGCGCGCAAGGTCATGATGTCTTCGCGATGTTACGGGACCGGGAGCGGCTACACTTCGGACCGGAGCCCCGGGCGGAATCCCTCAAAGGAGTCGTCATGCGTCTCGATCACCCTCTCAAGATGAAGGCCCTCACGCCGGTGGCGGTGGTTTCGCTCGGTTTCGCCGCCCTCGCCCTCGCCCAGGCTCCCGGACCTGCGCCGGCGGCGACCGACGATCCGGTGGCCGCACTGGTCCGCCAACTGGACCTCGAAAAGTACAAGGCGACGATCAAGGGACTGACGGTTTTCGGCGACCGGCGACAGGGCACGGAACGAAACCGCCAGGCGAACGACTGGATCGAGGCCCAGCTCAAGAGCTACGGCTGCACGAACACGGAGCGCATCAAGTACGACTTCACCCAGCCAACGCCCCGACCGACCCCCGTGCCGGGCGCTTCGCCATCGGGTCCGCCTCCTGGATTCGCCGGCCGCGGCGGGCCGCGGAGCGGGGGCCTCGGCGGTCCTCCCGGACAGGGCGGCAGCACACTCTTCGGCAATCGAGCGCGCACCGGCGTCAACAATGACCCGATGCTTCAGCCCGACGAGAAACTCCGCGCCCTGAACACCGAGCAGACGCCGCCCGGCACGACGCCGCGCGAGCAGGTGTATTGCACGAAGGTCGGAACCAAGTTCCCGAACGAGATGTACATCGTGGGCGGGCACATGGACGGAATCGGCTGGGGCGAAGCCGCCAACGACGACGGCTCGGGGACGGCCATCGTGATGGAACTCGCACGCATCCTCCATCAGCCGGGGGTCGAGACCGAACGCTCGATTCGTTTCATTCTCTTCAACAATGAGGAGTCGGGTCTCAATGGCGCGGTGGCGTATGTCGCCCAGCGGAAAGACCTGCAGGGCATCGAGCAGCCGAAGGGGTCGGGCCGCTACCCCGAACCCACGTGGCTCGGCATGATTCAGCACGACATGATGTTGTGGGATCACGGCATGCCGATTCCCAAGCTCGACGCCAAGGGCAGGCAGGAGATGGACGCGAACGGCCGACCCATCTTTGTTTCGCCGAAGGAACAGAGGCTCGAGGCGGATGTGAACATCGAGTTCCAGTCGACCGCGAAGCAGGCGGACGCGGCGGCGAAACTCGCCTGGCACTTCCGGGCCGCCAACGACAAGTACGCGACCGACTACCCGGCGGCGGTGGGCTTCCACATGACCAACACCGATTCGACACCGTTCATGGATCTGATCCCCGCGATCAGCCTGCGCGAAAACGAACGCGGCATGCATATCGGCGCGGGCTGGAACCCCAACTGGCATCAGCCGAGCGATGTCTTCTCCACCTATTCGGACAAGGATTTCCGGCTGGGCCTCAATGCCGCGCAGACCACACTCGCGGCGATCGCCCAGCTCACCGGCGCCACGATCAAGAAGTAGAGGTGGCTCGGACCCTTGCCGTCACGGCCGCCAACGAGGCCTTCGTCCCCCTTCTCCGGGGTCTGGTCGGCTCGTTGCAGCAATGGAAGGCGACGCCCATCACCGACTTCGCGTGCTTCGATCTGGGCCTTGGGAAAGCGAGCCGGAACTGGATCGCGTCCTGGGCCCGTTTCGTGGTTGAACCCGGCTGGGATCTGCCCGTTCACGCAGAGACGAGGATTGCCAAGCCCGCGTATCGGGGACTCACGGTGCGGCCGTATCTACGGGACTACTTCCCGGGATACGACGTGTATCTGTGGCTCGATGCCGATCTATGGGTGCAGCAGAAAGCGGCTCTCGGCGCGTATATCAAGGGCGCTTCCAGCAAGGGCCTCGCCGTCGCCGCCCAGAGTCACCCCGCCTACGTCCACCAAACCGGCTTTGTCCGGCAGCGCGTCTCCCATCTCGAGTCGTACTACGGGCCCGGAGGCGCTCTGCCCCTTGCCGTCCAGCCTTACTTCAACCCCGGCGTCTTCGCCCTCGGCGCTTCCGCTCCGCATTGGACGGCATGGGCGAAGTCTTTTCGGGCCGGGCTCGAGCGAACCGAGGGCCGGTTGGTCAATGATCAAACCGCGATCAATCACGCGGTGTGGACCGGTCGACTGCCGGTGGAAGCGCTCGACGCCCGCTTCAACTGGTGCTGCCATCTCGCCTCCCCCTTCTTCGACGGAAGGCGCGAGCGGTTCCTCGAGCCCATTCCGAAGGGCCGCCCCCTCGGTGTCGTCCACATGACCGCGTACACGAAGGACGAAACGAGGCTGCACTTCAAGTCGAGGCCATGACCATGAACCGATTCTCGCGCGCGTCATTCCTGCCCGCTCTGCTGGCTGCCGTGGCCCTTTCTGCTCCAAGCGCCGCGGGGGCGGCGCCGGCATCGTCGACGCCCGAGGTGCGCGCGCTGTGGGTGGACGGGTTCCATGCGGGAATCCGCTCGAAGGGCGAAGTCGACGAGCTCGTGGACCGAGCGACACGCGCGAACTTCAACACGCTTTTCGTGCAGGTGCGTCGCCGGGGAGACTCCCTCTACACGGGCGGTCTCGAGCCGGCCCTCGACGATCCCAACTACTCCAAGGAGTTCGATGGCCTCGCCGCCGTGGTCGAGGCGGGACATCGCGCCGGCCTCAAAGTGCACGCGTGGATCAACGCCATGCCGATCTGGCGCGATGAAGCCGCGCCGAAAGATCCCCGACACGTCTTCAATCTCCACGGCCCGGACCGCACCGGTCCGGAGAACTGGCTCACGCGCAACCGCGAAGGCGTCATGAAGTTCCCCGTGGGCTACTTCCTCGATCCCGGCCATCCCGCGGCGCAGGAACATCTGGTCTCGGTCTATCTCGATATCACACGGCGATACGCGATCGACGGCATCCACTTCGACTACATCCGCTACCCGGAAACCGAGGAGCGTCTGCCCCGCGGTTCGAATGTCGGCTACAACGAAGTGAGCCTCGCCCGCTTCCAGGGCGCCACCGGACGGTCCGACGTGCCTGCTCCCGATGACGAAGCCTGGACGCGCTGGCGGCGTCAGCAGGTGACCGAACTTGTGAGGCGCGTTTCGATCGAGGCTCGGGCGATCCGACCGAAGATCCAGGTGAGCGCCGCCACCATCGCGTGGGGGACGCCGCCCGTATCGAGAAAGGACTTCGAGAACGTGTCGCCCATGCAGAGGATCTTCCAGAACTGGCGCGACTGGCTGGACGAAGGCCTTTTGGATATGGCGGTGCCGATGAATTACGCGCGTGAACACGATCCGCGCGTGCGGGAGTGGTTCAACGGCTGGATCTCGTGGGAGAAGCGCAACAAGAAGCACCGCCATCTGGTCGTGGGAGTCGGGGCGTACCTCAACACCCAGGCCGCGGTTCTGGATCAGGTCTCGCGGACCCGGGACAAATCCGGGAAACACCGGGCTGACGGTGTTTCCTTCTTCTCGTACTTCCGGCCGTCATCGAATGGCGGCGGCGAGGAAGAACCCGGCAACGCGGAGCCCGCGCCGGATCGGCTCGACTTCCTCGTGCGTGGCGTTGAGGGGAGGAGCGGCGTTTTCACCTCGCCCGCTGCGGTTCCGGCCCTGCCCTGGATCGATCGACCCACGCGCGGCTTCATCGCTGGTCTCGCGAAAGATCGCGAGGGCATGCCGCTCGATGGCGCGACCGTGCGCATCAAGCGCACGGGATGGTTCAGGCGAACCGCTCGCGTCACCACGGACGGCAACGGCTGGTTCGGCATCTCACAGCGGTCGCCGGGCCGGTATGTGATCCGTCTGGAATCGGCGCAGGCATCGAGCGGAACTCCGGTTACCGTCGAAGTACGCGCGGGCGCGGTAACCCGCCTCGACTCCCCGCTGATCGGCAACCGTTGAACACCTCATCACGAAAGGCCTGACCCCCATGAACAAACGTGGTTTCCTGCGAACTCTAGGCGGCGCCTCGGTGGGGTTGAGCCTTGGCGATGTCGCTCCCCTTTTTGCCGAAGTCCAGGCGACGACGCCGTCTGAGCTGGCGTCCGACGAACGCTTCTGGGCGGGCATCCGGGCGAAGTACAAGCTGAAGCCCGACTACATCAATCTCGAGAACGGCTACTACTGCATGCAGCCTCAGGAGGTGCTCGAGGCGTTCATCGCGCGAGTCCGCGAGGTGAATACCGAGGCGTCCTACTACATGCGCACGAGGCAGTACTCGGAGAAGGACGCGGTGCGCACTCGTCTCGCCGGACTTGCGGGTTGTTCCCCGGATGAGCTGATCATCACCCGGAACACCACGGAGTCGCTCGACACCGTGATCGCGGGCTTCGAC
>CAZBTT010000417.1:0-4913 GCA_964494295.1 uncultured Acidobacteriota bacterium | reverse complement strand
CGCCGGTCTTGACCAGGCTTTGACTGTTGTGCCGCAGCGCCTCGATGATCGGGCGCCAAGCGTCGTAGATCATGAAGTGCCCGCCACCCGGGAGGAAGCGCGGAACGGCGGTAGGCATGCGGGCGGCGAGGCGGCGTCCCATCTGCGGGGGAACGATCCGATCCTCGGCCCAGTACCAGAGATCCACCGGCGCTCCGATATCTTCTGGGCGGAAGCCCCAAGGCGCCATGAGCACTCGCGCTTCTTCGATCACGGCCCCGACTCCCTGGCGAGTCGCCTCCCCGCGGAACGTCGCGACCTGGTCGCGGATCTCGGGGCGGGCGAGGATGCGCTGATCGTCCTCGGACAGCGTGGCGGCGGTCTCGGCCACGGCCCGGCCGGGGTTCCGCAACGCGCGTCGCGTCCGCACCCATGTGATCGATCGCACCAGCCAATCCGGCATCTTCTCGATGGCCCGAAAGGCCGCCCTGAACTCCGAGTGCATGCCTTCGAAATCGGCCTCGCGGTCAAGCGGGCCGACTCCGCTGACGACGGCGACCGCCCGGACACGCGAGGCGAGAGCGTGGGCGGCGGCCAGCGCGTGCGGACCGCCCGCTGAGACTCCGATGACGTCAAATCGGTCGATGGCCAGGGCGTCGGCGAGGTCGCACAGGTCGGCCGCGGTGCTCCGCAGCGTGCGGCCGGGATGCGGGTCGGATCGTCCGAAGCCGGGGCGATCGGTCGCGATCATTCGGACGCCGAGCGAGTCTGCGATCGTCTCGTCCGGGTGGCGCATCAGGCGTGAGCCGGGATTGCCATGCAGAAAAAAGACCGGCTGGCCGGAGAGGTCGCCATGCTCCCTGTAAGCCAGCGAGCGCCCGTCACGGAGACGGATCGTCGAATCCACGCTTCTCACCAACAGTTTTCTCCGAAGCTCGTCAGCGGCGCCCTCTTGAAGAGTCTGAAACGCGCGGCGAGATCTGGCGCACGAAGCCCGCTCGTCCGCCCCGGCAAAGGCGGGATGGGCGCCCCGTGCGGAAACAAGCCAGCAGCCATCGAGGGGAAGCGACTGAAGACCGCGCTCATGACTCCTCCCGGCTCCTTCTAACGCGGGACAATCGGCAGGAGGACATGAGAGGCCCGTTGCACATCATGGAACACAGATTGGAATGCGGGAGTGAGCCGGGTGGCCTCGGCCGCCGGCTCGCCCGTGTTGGGGTTGCGGTCGAAACGCGGGAAGTTGCTGCTTGAGATCTCCAACCGCAGACGATGGCCGCGCTTGAAGACATTGCTGGTCGCCCACAGGTCGATGGTGTATTCGTAGGCTCGCCACGGTTCGAGCAGGCAGGGGGCCGCGGCTGACCCGCCACGGTGGCTGGCCCGGATGATGCCATCGCAAATGTTCAGCGCGCGGCCGTCAGGGAGGACGTCCACAAGCTTGGCCGTGAAGTCGGTGTCCTTCGCGCTCGTCGCAGCGTGCAGTTTCGCCACCACGGGACCGGTCACCTCGAGGTCCGCGTCGAGCACGCGGCTCGTGTAGACGAGAACGTCCGGCCTCTCCTCGACGGCGCGCTGGTCCAACGGACCCCGGGGATGGTTCGCGGGGAGCAGGTGGTTGCCTCCGCAGCTCGGCACGGGGTTCGATGGGTCATACACGAAATGGTCGGGCCGCTCCTCCCCCGGAGCATCGGGAGAGAGCGTCCCATCGCCGTGGACCGCGTTCGCGCGACCACCGCTGTGGAGAAAAATGGGGACATACTGCGCGCGAGACAGGGGCCAGTCCGTTTCGTCGCGCCACACGTTGTCGCCCATGACAAAGAGCTTTACCGGCGGCTCCTCGTCGACGCCGTTGCGGGCGTCCTTGAGCCAGCGGTCGAACCATCGGATCTGGAGCGAGGTCAGGTCGGTGCGGAGGTCGAGGGAGAGGCCGGATGCGGCCAGGCCGAAATTGCGCTCGCCCACCATGTGAGAGAAGCCCGCATGAGCCCAGGGCCCCACCATGATGCGCGTGCGCTCGCGCGCCCGCGGCGACCCTGCCTGGGAGCGCGCGCGCGCGAAATGGTCGAGGTCGCATCCGAGCAAGGCGTCGTACCAGCCGGCGAGGATGAACGCCGGGACCACGACCTCCGCGTGCTTTCCTTTCATGCCGATTCGGCGGTGATAATCGTCCTCGTTCGGGTGTGCGACGATGTCATCAAAGAAGCGGGCGAAGCCGTTTCCCAGATGGCGGCCGGGCAGCGCGGCCGGCGGCAGGGTCTCATAGACCTCATCGAGCCGGTCCAGCGTCCGCGCGAGGTCCAGAAACTCCGCACGGGCCTCGGACGCCGGCCGGGCTCGCAGCACGGCGTTAGGCCCGATCGCCGCCAAGGTCCACGTGGCGAGGAGGCCCCATTCAAGCGCTCCGCCACGGTAGGCATGCACGCCGTCCGCAGCCGTGCAGGGGAAGATCGCCTCAAGGTGAGGCGGCCGCATCGCCGCCGCCTGCCACTGGGTCATGCCCATGTAGGAAGCGCCGAACATCCCCACCCGGCCGCTCGACCAGGGCAGGCCCGCCGCCCATTCGACCGAGTCGTAGCCGTCCTCGTACTCGTCCCGATACATGTAAAAGGGGCCCCCGTCCGAGGTGAAGCGCCCGCGTGTGTCCTGGATCACGACCACGTAGCCGGCAAGCGCCGCCGTGATGGGATCGAGGGTCAGGGTGGCCATCGGGAGGAGCGCCTTGTTGTATGGAATCCGCTCGAGCAACACCGGAAATTGCCCGTCGGCGGCGGGACGATAGACGTCGGCCCGTAGCACCGTCCCGTCCCGCATGCGACTCTCGATGCCTCTCTCGACGACGATCGCCTTCGCCTCGACGCTCATGCTTCGTCCGCCACGGTGGCCAGGTTCGGCGCTCGCAGCGCTCTGCGCAGGACCTTGCCAGAGGCCGTCTTCGGGACCACGGGGACGATCTCCACTTCCCCGGGACACTTGTAGGCGGCAAGTCTCTCCCGGCAGAATCGCAGAAGATCCGCGGAGTCGGTGGAGGCGCCCGCAACGAGAGCCACGAAAGCTTTGACTGCTTCTCCGCGATAGGCATCCGGAACGCCGACCACCGCCGCCTCCCTCACCCCGGGATGACGGTAGAGCACGTCCTCAACCTCGCGCGGCCAGACCTTGAAACCCGAACAGATGATCACGTCCTTCTTCCGGTCCACCACGAAGAACCACCCTTTCGGGTTCATGACCACGACGTCACCGGTGAGGAAATAGCCGTCGCGGAACGCGGTCTCGGTTTCCTTGGGCATGTTCCAGTAGCCCGCGCAGATCATTGGACCCTTGACCGCCAGCTCCCCGGGCTCTCCCGCCGCCACCTCCCTGCCCGATCCATCGAGGTCGAGGACTCGCGCGTCGAGGCCCGGCACGGGAACCCCAATCGAAAGCGCGCCGCTCGCGGGGTCCACCGGAGCCTGCGCGCCGAGAGGCACCGCGTGGGTGGGCGAGTTGCTCTCGGTCAGGCCATAGATGTTGTGGATCCGAACGCTGTAGGCCTTTTCGAAGCGTTCCACCACCCCGGGGGGCACGGGCGCTCCTCCGCTGAAGCACCGGGTGAGGGAGCGGATGTCGCGGCCCTCGGCGCCGGGAACGTTCAGGAAAGCAAGAAAGGCGGTGATCGAGGCCACGGTCATCGTAGGTCGCAGGCGCTCGGTGAGACGCAGGAGTTCGGCCGCGTCGAACCGATGGGAGATGACGAGCGGTATGCCGGCGGCGATGGCGACGCCCAGATGTCCCACCAGTCCGGTTATGTGAAACAGGGGCGCGATTCCCAGAACACTGTCTGACGGCCCGAGCTGCATCCAGGCGCGATAGACCGCGGCATTGTAGGCAAGATGGCGGTGGCGGCTGATGGAACCCTTCGATGGCCCGGTGGTTCCGGAGGTGTAGACAAGACAGGCAACATCATCGAGCGACACCTGCTCGCGAGCGCGGGCGCAGGGCGCCGTCGCATTGAGAGCGGTCACGAGGTCCGTGGCGCCCGCTGGCGTCGCCTTCGGCGCGCTCTGACCCAAGGGGAAGGGGAGCGGCAGATGGACCGGAAGAAAGTCGCGCTCGTGAGTTGTGACCACACGCTCCACCGAGGCGCCCAGGGCGGCGCGCTCATGGTCCCCGAAGAGGGACTCAAGGGCAACCAGAATGCGCGCGCCGCAATCGTTGAGGTGATACGCCAGCTCGTCGCTCTTGAACATGGGGTTCAATGGGACCCCGATCGCCCCGCGTTTCCAGGCCCCCAAGAGCGCAATCGGGAAGGCTGGGTCGTTCTGAAGCCGGAGCGCAACGCGGTCTCCTTTGCCAACGCCCCACTGCGCCAGCAGAGTCGCAAAGCGCCCCGCGAGGTCGTCGAGCCGACGATAGTTCATTGGCTCTTCGAAGTAGCGGAGAGCCGCGGCCTCGGGCCGTCCCTGGGCGTGGCGCTCGAGATCGTCGACCAGGGTCGCCGGGGGCGATGGCAGCTCCGTCGGCACGCCGGAACCGTACAGGGATAGCCAGGGCCTGCCCGGTTCCGCCTCCCTCATTGCCCGCTCGCATCCTTCCAACATCCGAGCGCGTTGTACAGAGGATCGGCCGGGTTTTGAATGCGCGCCGCTCGCCTTGCCGCCGATCGGTAACGAGAGAAATCAGCCGCGCCATAGACGGCGAGCCGCTGGGCGGCGAGAGATCCCTCCGCATGGATCGTCGTCACTTCCCAGTACCCGCCCAGATCGGAAGCCACGAGGTCCTTGACCAGCTTGATGAGGCGGAAACGATGGTCGGACGGCATCGCCGCGTTGCCGGCCAGGTATTTGCGGACCAGCGGCCCGGTCTCCGCGCTCTCGTAATCGGCAGAGGAGGGGGCCGTCACCAGTATTCCTCCCGCGACATCCTGCACATGGCGGACCGCCTGGTGATAGTTGTCC
>CAZBTT010000416.1:0-4925 GCA_964494295.1 uncultured Acidobacteriota bacterium | reverse complement strand
GAATCCGAAGGCGACCGCGCCGAAGCTCGTCGAAAATCAGCGGCTGCGGCGGATCGCCCCTGCCGCCTTCGTGACCCGATCCGACAGCGTCGGCCTGTTCCGCGCATCGGACCGGCCCGCCGAGATATGGCTTCCTACGGCCTTCGCGAAGGCGCTGCGTTTCGTGGCCACAGTCGAACCGCCCGAGTTCGAAGTGCGGGATATCCCCGGCATGTCGCCCTCGAGTCGAACCCGGCTCTGCGAGATGCTCATCGTCGAGGGGTATCTCGAAGTTGCAGGGCAGGCCCGGGGCGAGGTGCAGGGTTGAAGGCGCGACGCATTCCAGGGTGGCTCCTCACCGCGGCGCTTGTCGCGGGACCGGGTTTCGCGGCCACCCAGGCGCCAGCCACAGCCACCCCATCCCGCAAGCCTCCCGTAACTGGTGTCGCGACGCCCACGCCGAAGCCGACTCCTCCGGCCTTCACTTTGAAAGTCACGCCTCAGCGGGTGGCGACGCTCACCGCGAAAGAGGCGAAGGCCGCGGACATCGGTGTGAGTCTCGCGAAGGAACTGGGCGTTCCGGTCCGAATGTCGCCGCTCGTGGCCCGGCGCGCGGTGACGCTGAAACTCACGCAGGCCCCCATCGAGAACCTGTTCCTGGCCCTCGCCCCGCAGGTGTACATCGACTACGAGGTGCGGTGGCATCAGGCGCAGGAGGACTGGGTGGGCGTCGAACTTACCGGCTTCAACGAACGCGAACCGCGTACGCCGGTCGAGCAGAAGGCGTTTCTTGTTCTCGCGGGCAGCACAGACGACGAGAGCGTCACGGAAGAAACGATGGCGAAGGACCAGACGGAGCGGGACGAAGCGAATCTGAAGAAAGACCCGCCCCGTGAGGGTCCGGTGCTCGACATCTCCGTGAAGAACGGCCTGGTCTCGATCCGCGCCCGGCGGCAGATGGTGACGGCGATCCTGCTTGACGTGGCTTCGAAGGCCGGTCTGGGCTTCGAGACGCGCGGCGAACTCGACCAGGCGCTCATCGACCTCGACGTGCGCGGTCTGCCGGTTGAACAGATCCCCGCCGTGGTCGCGCGGCCCGGCGTCGCTCTGCTGATGCGCCGGAATCTGACCACCGGGGGGACCCGGCCCGTCGCGATGCTCCTCGGCAGCGAAGCGACCAGATTTAAGAAGCCCGTCGCTCGCTGACCCCTACTTCCGGGTCCGGTAGAAGCGGATGAGGTCGGTGCTCTCGGGCGCCTTGTGGCCGAGCTGCCGAAGGAGGGTCGTGATCTGACCGCGGTGATAGCTGCCGTGATTCACCACGTGCTGGAGCATGTGCCAGAAGACCGACGAACCCGGGTCGCCCGCGAGGGTCTTGTATTCGAACACCCTCTCGATCCCGGTCTCGCCGAGCGCCTCAGTGAAGCCGCGCACGTCCGCCTCGGTCTTCTCCCAAAGCCTGCGAACCGTCGCGACATCGGGAAAGGTCTCACGGGGGAGCTGGGCCGTGGGCGAAGTTCCCGTCCACCTCTGATGCCACGCCCACTCGGCCGAGTACACATGGCCGAGGGTGTCCTGTACCGACGTGAAGCTCGATCCGAGTTCGCGCGCGTACTCTTCCGGGCTCAAGGGTGAGAGAGCTGCGAGCATGCGGTCGCGGGCCCAGTAGTGATAGTCGAGAAGGGTGCGCAGATCCTGGAGATTCACCAAGGTAGTCTAGCCGCGCCCATGCCCGCGAAAAAGAAGAACGAACGGCCGCTCAAAGGCGATGCGCTCCTGAAAGAGACGTGTCGACGAATCCGCGTGGCCCGCAGCTACTGGGATGCGCACAACAACCGGGCCTGCCGTGGCGAACGCGAGAAGGCGCTATTGCTCTATGAGACGTTGAGCGAGACCGAGCGCGAGAAGGTCCCGCAGGAGCTTCGCGTGTGGCTGCGGTATCGAAGCGAGAAATACTTCGGCGACCATCGGACGGCCCCCGGCGCAGGTCGCCGCTAACGGAACGCCCCCTCAGGCTCCGGCCCGTTCGTCCTCGCCCCGTTCTCTCGCGCCCCGTTCGCGCTCGCCTGTCCGGACCTTGCGCTCGAGATCGGCGTAGGCCTTGCGGAGCGAATCCTGGGCCCGCTTCCGCTCGAGGGCCGCCGCCACGTGATGCGAAGCGAAGGTGAGGACTTCCTGATCGCGTTCCGTGTAGACGACGCCTTCGTTGTAGCTCTGCACGACTATGGCGCCGAGCAGCCCGGAATCACCCCGCAAGGGCACCCCGAGCCATGAAACCGACGGCGTCCCCACGGGCTCAACCTCCCCCGCGGCGCACAGGGCTGCGACCTGGGCCGGGTTCACGCGCACCGCCCGGCCCGTCCGGAGCACGTACTCGGTGAGACCACGGCCGCGTTTCCGTGGGCCGAAGTCAGACGCGGGATCGCGTTCGTCCACGGCGTATGCGAAAGCGAGTCGGTCATCGTCCTCGAGGAGGGCGACGAAGAAGTTGGAGGCCTTGAGCAACGAGCCCACGATCCGGTGCGCGGCGAGGTAGAACGCGTCCATGCTGCCCGCGGTGTTCGCGAGTTCGGCGATCCTGAAATACGCGGCCTGAAGCTCTTCGCTGCGTTTGCGCTCGGCGATCTCCTTCTGGAGCTCGCGCGTGCGTTCGAGGACGCGTTGCTCGAGTTCGGCATGGGCGCGCCGGCGCTCGAGCGCGGTGAGAATGTGCTGGGCCACGTAGCCGAGCAGAGCGGCGTCCTCTTCGCTGAACCGCACGTCCTTGAGGTAGCTCTGGACCACGATCGCGCCGTGCACGCGCGAGTCACCGATGAGAGGGACGCCGAGCCAGTCCTCCGAATCGGTTCCGTGGGCGGGGTCCCGTGCGACCTTGAGCGCGGCCCGAACCGTGGCCGAAGGGCCCCGCATCGTTTTCCCGTGACGGATGAGAGCGAGGGTCAGGCTGTTCTTGAGCGCGGGGTCGGAGAAAGCCACCTCGCTGTCGTCCACCTTGAGATCGACGTCCACGGTATCCGCGAAGTAGAGGAAGCGCAGGGTCTGGCGCTCGTGGTTGACGAGCGTGATGTAGAAGTTCTCCGCGTACATCAACGCGCCCACGATCTTGTGGATGCTCGCGAGCATCTCCTTCATCTCGATGTCGGCGCTGGCCAGGTCGGCGATCGCGTAAAGCGCGTGCTGCACCCGTTCCGACTGTTCCAGGCGAAGCACGCTCCGCTTCAGATGCACCCGGTCCCAGAGTTCACGCGCCCGCCAGCGGATGGGCTCGAGGAACGCGTCGAGGACCAGTTGGGGCAGCGGCCGGCCGGTCTCGTGGGTCAGCATGACCGCAGCGCTCGAATTCGAACGCGGCCCGCGGAGCGCGACTATGGTCTCGGTTTCGCGAGGGTGATGCGGCGAGGGCCTCGAAGCGGAGTCGCCCAGGAGGGCCCGACCCACGAAGGGAGACTCAACCAGCGCCGGGGGCCTGGGGGGGGCCGAGTGGCGCCGCAGAACTCCGCGATCGAATGTTCCGTCGGTCCAGAACAACGTGAGGTGGGCGCCGAACTGGCGGGCAGCCTGCACGTTGGCGCACTGGGACAGCTCCTCGAAGTCTTCGGCGGAGAAGACGGCGAGCAGGAACGTCGCCTGGTCCTGTCCCCCGGAGGCCCCACCCTTCATTGGACTATTTCACCCGTGTTCCCGTGGGAACGTCCTTCTCGAAACCCGCGAGGACAGCCTTGCCGTCCACCGTCGCGGCGAGGAGCATGCCGTGCGACTCGACACCCATGAGTTTGGCGGGCTTGAGGTTCGCGATCAGGATGATCGTTCTCCCGACAAGCTGTTCCGGTTCGTAGGCCTCCGCGATTCCCGAGACGATCTGACGCGGCACGCCGCCCACGTCGAGCTGGAGCTTCAGCAGCTTCTTCGAGCCCTTGATCTTCTCGGCCTCGATGATCTTCGCGGTGCGGAGGTCGAGGGCGGCGAAGGCTTCGATGCCGACGAGGTCGGGTTCGGCGGATGGCTGCGTAGCGGGGGGAGGGGGTGCGGCCACAGGGCTGGTGGTGGGGAGAGGGGCAATGACGGCATCGTTTGTTTCGTCGGTCACAGCGGGTGCTTTCTTGAGTTCGATGCGTGGGAAAAGAGGTCCGATGGTTCCGAGCGGCTGGCCCTCGGGGAGGAGGCCGTAAGCCACGCTGCGCCGGGCCTCGGCATCCTTCGGGATGCCCACCATGTCCAGAACCTTCTGCGCGGAGGCCGGGATCACCGGCGACGCCAGCAGGGCCAGGACACGGACCCGCTCGCCGAGGCGATAGAGAAACGCGTTGAGGTCGGCCGCGCGGGCCGGGTCTTTCGCGAGATTCCACGGTGCGGTCTGCACGATCCACTGGTTGGCGGCGCTGACCGAGGCCCAGATCTCCGCGAGGGCCGCGGAGAAGTTGAGGGCGTCGTACGAGGTGAAGATCCCTTCGGTCGCGAGGCGGTTGTCCGCCGACTCCTCGACTCGAGCGGGGATCTTCCCGTCGCAGTACTTCGCGATCATGGTCAGCGATCTGGAGACCAGGTTCCCGAAATCGTTCGCGAGGTCGGAGTTGAATCTTTGGGCGAGACCCGACTCGGAGAAGTCCCAGTCCTGGCCGAACGACGTTTCGCGCAGGAAGTAGTAGCGCACGGCGTCGACACCGTATTGGTCGGCGAGAACCTTCGTATCGATGATGTTCCCCGTGCTTTTCGAGAGCTTCTTCCCGTCTTTGGTCATCCAGCCGTGCGCGAACACGCGCGACGGTGGGAGGAGCCCGGCCGCGATGAGCAATCCCGGCCAGTACAGACAATGGAACCGGATGATCTCTTTGCCGATCACGTGCATCCGCTCGGCCTCCTCGCCCCAGAACTTCTCGAAACCGGGGGCGTCCTCGGCGTACCCGAGAGCGGTTATGTAGGTCGACACCGCATCCACCCGTGCGTTG
>CAZBTT010000415.1:0-4929 GCA_964494295.1 uncultured Acidobacteriota bacterium | reverse complement strand
TGCGGATCAAGCTGAACCGGGTTCAGCTTGATCCGCACCCCGAAGCTACGCACCTTCTGCTTGGGCTCGATGAAGGTGCGGCCGATGTAGTGATTGCGCACGAGCCCCATCGCGTAGGGCACTCCGCTCTCCTCGGCATACCCGAGGGCCGCGCCGATACCGCTGTCGGGCACCGGGACCACGACGTCGGCGGCCACGGGTGACTCACGCGCGAGGCGTCGGCCCATCTCGAGCCTCGAGCCCAAAACGCTGCGCCCGAAGACCTTCGAATCCGGCCGGGCGAAGTAGACGTGCTCGAAGATGCAGTGCCTCGGCATGTCCTTGGGAAAGGGGAAATACGAACGCAATCCCTCCTTGTCGATGACCAGAACTTCGCCCGGCGCCACGTCACGGATGTAGGTCGCCTCGATGAGATCGAACGCGCAGGTCTCGGAGGAGAGGACGTACGCGTCGCCGAGTTTCCCGAGAGCCAGCGGCCGGATGCCCATGGGGTCGCGGGCGGCGATGAGGGCATTCTGGGTAAGAAAGAGAAGGGAATACGCGCCGCGAACCTTCAGCAGACTCGAAGCGATGGCGTCCTCAACCGGACCGATGCGGGCGCGCGCATACAGGTGGAGCAGCACCTCGGTGTCGGAACTCGACTGGAAGATCGAGCCCGCCGACTCGAGCTGTCCGCGAAGCATGTCGGCATTCACGAGATTGCCGTTGTGGGCGACCGCGATCTCGCCGCGCTGGCAGTCGATGAGGATGGGCTGAACGTTGCGTTCGGAGCTTCCGCCGGCGGTCGAGTAACGCACGTGGCCAATCGCGGACTCACCGACCAGTGCCGCGATCGATTCTTCTCGCGCGAACACCTCGCTCACGAGGCCGGTGCCGCGAAGTGCCTTGAGCTCGGTACCATTCGAGGCGACGATGCCCGCCGCTTCCTGGCCGCGATGCTGGAGGGCGTAGAGGCCGAGGTAGGTCAGATTCGAAGCCTCAGGGTGACCAAACACCCCGAAGATCCCACACTGATCTTTGAAGTGATCGTCCGCGATGGTGCTGAGCTTCATGCCTTTGGCGAACTCTAAGCCGAAAGCCTGCGCTCGAGAGAACTCCAGGTGTTCAGGAGTTCGGACACGGAGTGGCGGGTGAGCTGGACGCCACCCGCGCGCAAAGTGAGGTGTGCTCCGCCGACATAACCGAGCCTCCGGCAGGGCACGCCCGAGAGGGCTGCTCGCTTTTCGACTGCGTCGGCATCGCGCGTCGAGACGATCATCCGCGAGGGACCTTCGCTGAAGAGCACGGCATCCGTCCGTTTGGGATCGCCTTCGTCGAAGTCGCCGCCGCCGAGGTCGCCGAGATCGAAATCGCCCCCGAAGGAAGCGCTTTCGAAGTTGAAGCAACACTCGGCGAGCGCCACCGCCAGACCGCCATCGGCCACATCATGCGCGGAAGCGAGTTTCCGCAGGTGGTGGAGATCGAGCACCACATCGTAGAGAGCCTTCTCGGCCACAAGGTCCAGCCGCGGCAGGGCGCCCGCCACGGTTCCGTGCACCGTCCTCAGATATTCGCTTCCGCCCAGGGCGAGGTCGCTGTCCCCAAGAAGAAGAACCGTGTCGCCGGCCTGCGCGAAGGTCCGGGTGAGGGTGTGGCTCGCGTCTTCAAGCAGGCCAACCGCGCCGATGACCGGCGTGGGGTAGATCGGGACGCCGTCGGTTTCGTTGTAGAGCGAGACGTTCCCGCCCGTGACCGGAGCGTCGAGGGCGCGGCTCGCTTCGCCGATGCCTTCGAGCGCCCTCACGATCTGACCCATCACTTCGGGCTTCTCCGGATTGCCGAAATTGAGGCAGTTGGTGAGACCGATGGGCAACGCTCCCGTGGCCACGACGTTGCGGCAGGCTTCGGCCACCGCGAGCATCGCGCCGTACCTGGCGTTGAGGAAACCGTAGCGGCCATTGCCGTCAAGGGCGATGGCGAGACCCTTCTTCGAACCGTGAATCCGCACCACGGCGGCGTCCGACACGCCGGGACCTTGAACCGTGCCGGTCTGCACCGTGCTGTCGTACTGGCGGTAGATCCACTTCTTGCTCGCGATGTTGGCCGAGCCAAGAAGAGCAAGGAACGTCCTCGAAAGATCGGTGGGCACGGGGATGGCTGAAAGATCGCGATCCTCGGCGGGATTCTTCGGGTCGCCCCAGGGCCGGTCGTAAACCGGCGCCTCGTCGGTACATGCCCTCGCGGGAATATCGGCTTCGAGTTTCCCGTCCTTGAAGACCTTCACGTGACCGTCGCCCGTGACCACACCCACGGCCTCGGCATGCAGGTCCCACTTCTCGAACACCGCGCGGATCTCGTCCTCGCGGCCCTTCTTCGCAACCAGGAGCATTCGCTCCTGCGATTCGGACAACATGACTTCGTACGCGGTCATTCCCGTCTCGCGCTGAGGAACCTTCGAGACATCGAACTCGATTCCCGTACCCGCGCGGCCCGCGGTCTCTGAAGTGGCGCAGGTCAGACCCGCAGCCCCCATGTCCTGAATGCCGACGACGGCGCCCGTGGCCATCGCCTCGAGACACGACTCGAGGAGAATCTTCTCCATGAAGGGATCGCCGACCTGGACGGTGGGCCGCTTCTCTTCACTGCCTTCGCCAAACTCCGACGACGCCATGGTGGCGCCGTGAATACCGTCACGGCCAGTCTTGGCGCCGACGTAGAAGACGGTGTTGCCAACGCCTTCGGCGCGGCCAAGGAAGAGCTTGTCCTTCGTGGTCATGCCAAGACAGAAGGCGTTCACGAGAGGATTGCCGGAATAGCAGGGCTCGAAGACGACCTCGCCACCGACCGTCGGGCAGCCGAAGGCGTTCCCATACCCGCCAATGCCCGCGACCACGCCCGAGATGATCCGCCGCGTCTTCTGATCGAACGAGTCCGAAAAGCGAAGCGAGTTCAGGACCGCGATCGGCCGCGCCCCCATGGTGAAGATGTCGCGCAGGATGCCGCCCACGCCAGTCGCGGCGCCCTGATAGGGCTCGATGAAAGAAGGGTGGTTGTGCGACTCGATCTTGAAGACGGCCAGCAGGCCATCACCGATGTCGAGCGCGCCCGCGTTCTCCCCCGGGCCCTGCGCCACCCGCGGTCCCTTGGTGGGGAGATTCTTCAGGTGGATGCGGGTGGACTTGTACGAACAGTGCTCGGACCACATGACCGAGAACATCCCAAGCTCGACCAGATTCGGCTCGCGCCCGAGCAGCGTCTTGATGCGCTCGTATTCGTCGGGTTTGAGACCATGGGCTTCGAGCGTCTTGGAGTCGTGCATCGGGACTGGAGTTTAGTTCGTGCCTGCGCGATAGGCCCGGATCTCGGACAAGGTGATCGGCATCCGGGAGGCATCCTCGGTGACGACTCTGATCCGAAAGCCCGAAACCACCACCGGCTCAACGTCGATATCCATGAACGCCTTGTTGGGTGTTTTCCAGAGACTGCGCGCGAGCGACGTGAAAGCCCAGTCCCGATCGAACGGAATCACCGGTGACGGACCCTCGTCATTGTCCACCACACCTTCGACGCGAAAGGTGGTCGGAAACTCCGCGGGAAGCGGGATCGAGAGACGAATGCGGGCGAGCCGCTCGGGCGCGTCAAAACGCACGCGCACGAAGTGCGAACGGTTCTGCCCATCGCCGGTCGACCACGTCGTCCTGGGATCTCCGTCTCGCAAGTGCGCCACGGGGTCGGCTCGCTCGGGCAGACGAAGCTCCCAGCGATCGCGCGGTATCTCCTCGAGTTCAGGCCGCGCCGGGAACGAATCCCCCATGAACGAACCGGGGGAGGCCGGAGGTAAACGCAGCAGTCGCGCATCACCCGAAGTCCAGGCCACACTCACGCCGGGAGGCGCCGGCAGGTTCGTGCGATCGACGAGGGTAGTGACGCCAAGATCCGACAGGAACTTCAGGCTCAGCTCGGACGGGAAATTGAAAAGGTGCCATTTGGCCAGGCTGTACAGGGGCGGGAAATAGCCCGTGTAGCCCTCAACCGTCCTCTTGCCATGAGTCAGCGCGTACATCATGAAGGCGGCGTCGCGCCGTTCCATGCGATAGCGACTGGCCGGGACCTCGGCCACGACCGTATCCGCCGGGAAATCGCGCAGAGCCGCATAGACCTGTTGCGAAGGTTCGCTTGGCGGCAACTCATCGAGGAACTGCGGCACCGACAGGTGCTCGACCAGGGCCAGAAAAACCACGAGGAAGGCGAGCGGTCGCGAGCGCGAACTCAGGGAGCGAAGCCCCAGAGCGGCAAAGACGGCCACGGTGAGATTGACGAAGATCGCAAAACGCTCCGGATATCGAATCTGCCGGAAGATGGGAACGTACTCGAAGAGCAGGCTGTAAAGACCCGGCCCGAGCTTCCGTCCCGCGACCCAGATCTCAGGGCCCAGACTCGCCACGAAACTGAAGAGACAAAGGGAAAGCAGAGCCAGGGCGAGTCGCGGCCGAAGGCGCCTCAACGCGATCGCGCCGGGAATGAAGAGCAGCAGAGCCACCAAACCCTGGAAGTGGGCGGCGTTCTGGTTCGGCTGGCCGTGGTCGAGCAGACCACCGTAGATGAGGTTCGGGGGCAAGACCTGGAAATAGCGTTCGATCGGCATGGACGTGGGCGCCGGGCGCTCGAGTCCGAAAGCACGTCCCTTGAGAACGTACGGCCAGACAAATAAAAGGACAAGGCCGGCCGCGCCGATGAGACTCAGGGACACGCGAATCCAGGCGCGCCGGTTCCACCCAAGCAGGGCCACGAGAACGGGAATGAGAAGGAAGGGCAGATAGACCGCCCAGTACATGCAGCTCAAAGCCTGCAGCAGCGCGGCGCCGCCCACGGCCAGAGCGCGCAACCCGGTTGGCTGCTTCGCGAAGCGCACACCGGTGAGCAGGACCAACGGGAAGAACTCGTTCGACA
>CAZBTT010000414.1:0-4931 GCA_964494295.1 uncultured Acidobacteriota bacterium | reverse complement strand
GCGCTCGTGTCTTACTATCGGACGCTTCTCGGCGAACTCAAGCCCTACATCTATCGAACCGACGACTACGGCGCTACGTGGACGCTCCTCACCGACGGGAAGAACGGCATTCCCGGAGACCATCCGACCCGGGTGGCCCGCTTCGATCCCGGCCATGAAGGTTTCATCTACGCAGGCACCGAGTTTGGAATGTTCGTTTCGACAAACGGCGGAAAGAGCTGGCAGAGTTTTCGGTTGAACCTTCCGTCGACGCCGGTCACCGACCTCAAGGTTTTCCGCGGCGACCTGGTTGTATCCACGATGGGACGGGGCGTTTGGATTCTGGACAACGTCCAGGCGCTGCATCAGCTCGCGCAGATCGGTACGGCCCCGGCGGTGTTGCTCGAGCCGCGCACCGCGCACCGCATCCGTTACGACGTGATGACCGGTCCCGCCGATCCCCGGTTCATTCCGCCCGGCGCCATCCTCGACTACGCGCTGTCGGCGGATGCCACTGAGCTCCGGCTCGAGATCCTGGATGGAGCCGGGTCGATTCTTCGCACGTTTACGAGCGGCCCACCTCCGGGGACCGAAACGACGCAGGGGATGCGCGCGCCGCAAACGCGCCCCGCGGGTCCGGCAGCACTCTCGTCAAAAGCGGGAGCCCATCGCTTCATCTGGGACCTGCGGCACGCGGGCGTTCCCGGTTCGCGAGGCGGGGGCCCGATGGTGGCGCCCGGCGACTACAAGGTCCGCCTCACCATGGGGGCCTTTTCTCAGGAGCGGCCGCTCAAGGTTCTCTCCGACCCTCGTCTGGTGAAAGACAACGTCACCGACGCGATGATTGCTGAGCAGACCAAACTCCTGCTCGACATCCGCGATCGCGTGATCGAGGCGCGGGGCGTCTTGCAGAAGCTCACCGAAGCCCGCCCCGCGGCCCGGGCCGACGCCACCCCGAAAGGCGTTTCTCGTTCGAAGGCTCTGGATGCGCTGATCGCAAGGCTCCAAACCGCGGGCGGCTTCTATCCCCAGCCCATGCTCATCGACCAGTTCGCCTCGATCGCCCGGATGCTGGGCCAGGCCGATCAGCAGCCCGGGCGTGACGCCTATGAACGGTTCACGGACCTCGTGAAGGAACTTGAGGCGATCAAGACCGAAGCGGCGATGGTGATGATGTAGGCGCACGAAAGGGGTTGAAGATGAAGTACCGCGTTCTGGGCCGTTCGGGCCTCAAGGTTTCCGAGATCTGTCTCGGCACGATGACCTTTGGAGAAGACTGGGGGTTTGGCGCCTCGAAGGAAGAGAGTCGCAAGCAGTTCGAGGCCTTCGCCGCGAAGGGCGGCAACTTCATCGACACCGCCAACGTCTACACGAAGGGAACCTCCGAGCGTTTCGTCGGCGAATTCGTGAGGACCGATCGCGACCGGTTCGTGGTGGCGACGAAATACTCGATCGCCACGCGCTTCGATGACATCAACGCCTGGGGAAACTCGCGGAAGAACCTCGTTCAATCCGTGGAGGCGTCCTTGAAGCGCCTCGATCTCGACCGGATCGATCTCTACTGGGTTCACGTGGCGGACTTCATCACTCCGATCGACGAGATGATGCGCGCCCTCGACGACGTGGTGCGCGCGGGGAAGGTCGTCTACATAGGCGTCTCCGACACGCCGGCCTGGCAGGTCGCTCAGGCGAACACGCTCGCGGAGCTTGGGGGCGGGGGCCGATTTGTCGGATCCCAGATCGAGTACAGCCTGATTGAACGAACCCCCGAGCGGGACCTCCTTCCCATGGCGGACGCGCTTGGTCTGGCGGTCACGCCCTGGGGCCCCATCGGCGGAGGTGTTCTCTCCGGGAAGTATTCGGTCGGCTGGGAAACCCCGGACTCGAAACGCGTCGCCGCCAACCGGCACCGTTTTTCGGACCGCAACATGAAGATCGCGGGCGAGGTGAAGGCGGTGGCCGATGAACTGGGCCGCTCCTCGGCTCAGGTCGCGATCGCGTGGGCCATGGGGCGGGGCGCCCACGGGACGATTCCCATTGTGGGGGCGAGGACGGCGGCGCAACTCGAGGATTCCATGGGTGCGGTCGACATCGTCTTCACCCCCGAGATGCTGGCCCGGCTCGACGCCGTGTCGAAGGTGGAACTCGGCTTCCCTCACGATTTCCTGGCGCGGCCGTCGATGGCCCGGACGCTGCGCGGAGACCTCGGGGACAAGCTCATCCCCTGACATTGGAGAGGGCCGCTGGCTCCCCAGGTAGGATTCGAACCTACAACATTTCGGTTAACAGCCGAACGCTCTACCATTGAGCTACTGAGGAACGCTGCGTCTTTCCAGGAGCCCCGCCGGCGTCTTTGGGCGGAGGGGCGGGGATTATAGCGTGGCCCGCTTTTTTGAGGCGAACCCGGCAATGTGCGGGAATCTGAGGCCGGCCGGACGCTAAGCTCCTCACGCGATGGCTCCCCGGAAGAAAGTCCAGGCACCCGGCCTCTTTGGTCCGGACGAAACCATCTCCGAGCCTGAGGCTCCAAAAACACCCCGAAAGCGTCCCGCTCGTCCAGCCGCTCCGGTCATCGACGACCGTGTGGCCGCGTCTCTGGCGAAACTGCCCGATCTCGTCGAACGTCTCGAGGCCCTGATCGCCGACGTGCCGCAGGCCGAACAGTTCGAACCCCTCGCCGAGCACATCTACTCCTTCGCGCAAAGCGGCCCGCGCCTCATGGAGTCGCTCGAATCGGTCAAGGACGCGGTGCCTCAGATCGAGTCGGCCACCCAGGCTCTCGGCGAGACCGCCACCACCCTCCAGGACACAAACCAGAGGCTCGCGGAATCACTCATGAGGCTCCCCGCGGCCGAGGACTACGAACCTCTCGCCGCGCCCCTCATCGAGTTCACCAAGATCTCTCCCGCGTTGACCGCGACGCTGCGCGAGGCCGTGGTCTCCTTCTCGGCGGTCTCCCAGGTGACGAAGCGGCTCGAGGGCATCTCGCGTTCGCTCAAGCAGATGGAGACCGCGGAGCACGCTCCGACCAAACCCAAGGGGAAGACCGGCAACGCAGACTCGGCCCGGCAGGCCCATGTCGCGGAGGCTCTCGACACCCTCGCGAACGAGATCGACGGCGCGCTTGAAAAAATCCCCAAGGATCCTGAATACGCCCGCGTCGCCGAACAGCTGCGCGAACTCGCCACGGTTTCTCCGTCCCTGATGGAGTGGATGAAGGAAGTGAAGCCTCTTTCTCCTCCTCTCGCCGGATCGGTGCTGACCTTGAGGCGAGTGGCCACGAGCCTGCGTGACAACGCGGCCGTTCTGCGTGGGGGGAAAGACTGATGAACCTTCAGTCCAGGGTCGTGGTTACGGGCGTCCTCCTCGCGGGCGCGTGGTCTGCCGTCCCTTCCGCCGCGCAACCCTCCACCCCGGCCACGAAGACTGCGGCGCGTCGCATGGCCGCGCCGAAGGTCACTCTTCTTCCGAACGGCTGGCGGATTTCGCCGGTCGGCCAGCACATCAACATCGGCGACCTGCCGATGAACATGGTCATGACGCCGGATGGCGACCACGTGATCGTGACCAACAACGGGTACACCCAGCCGAACCTCGTGGTCTACGACTACACGAAACAAATCTCCCGCGATCGCGTGATGCTGGAATCGGCCTGGCTCGGCCTCGCCTTCCATCCCGACGGAAAGCGCCTCTATTCCTCGGGCTCCGCGAAGAACCGGGTCGACGAGTTTTCGTGGGACCGCGGCGCGCTCAAGAAGACGGGCGACTTCCCACTGCCAAAACCGAGGAACGACAGCTTCGTGGGTGGTCTCGCGGTCTCTCCGGATGGCAAGCGTCTCTTCACCGTCCATGTGCTCGGAGAAAAACTTCACGCGATCGACCTCGAGACCCGTGCCGTGATCAAGACCGTCGATCTGGCCGCGGAGCCCTACACGGTTCTCGTGTCGCCGGACTCGAATACGGTCTATCTCTCCTTGTGGGGCGGGTCGAAAGTGCTGGTTTTCGACGCCGCCGACCTTTCGCTGCGGAAGGAAATCGAGGTGGGCGAGCATCCCAATGCCATGGCCTTCTCGAAGGACGGGTCTCGCCTTTTTGTGGCCTGCGCCAACACGAACGCGGTGTGGAACATCGATCTGCGCGAGGGTTATGCGACCGAACAGATCAGCATCGCGCCTTTTCCCAACATGCCTCCGGGCAGCACCCCGAACGCGCTCGATCTCTCGCCGGACGGAAAGACACTGCTCGTCGCCAACGCCGACAACAACACGGTGGCGGTGATCGAGATCGAGGAAGACGGCAAAGGGGAAGTGGAGGGATTCATCCCCACCGGCTGGTACCCGACGGGCGTGCGCTACTCGAAGGACGGCTCGAAGATATTCGTTCTCTCGGGGAAGGGGCTCGTCTCCTCACCCAACCCGCGCGGCCGCCAGGCGGGCCTGGCCACGAGCCCCGACGGCCAGTACATAGGCGCAATGCTCTGGGGCACCCTCACCACTCTCGAAACGCCGGACGCAGGCAAGCTCAAGGAGTACACCGCGACGGCTCTCTTCGTGACGCCCGACACCGGGAAATCCCAGCTTGCTCCGGTTAAAGCCCCCGCACGCTCGGTGGTGCCCAAACGCGTCGGCGGCCCCTCGCCCATCAAGCACGTCTTCTATGTCATCCGGGAAAACCGCACCTACGATCAGGTCCTGGGCGATCTGCCCCAGGGGAACGGGGATCCCTCCCTCACGATCTTCGGTGAGAACATCACACCGAACGCTCACGCCCTGGCGCGGCAGTTCGTTCTTCTCGACAACTTCTTCGTCGATGCCGAGGTGAGCTACGACGGCCATGCGTTTTCGACCGGCGCCTGGGCGACGGACGCGGTCGAGAAGATCTGGCCCATGAACTATGGGCGAAGAGAGGCCCGCTACCTCTCCGAAGGCGGCGGGGCGATGAGGAACCAGTAC
>CAZBTT010000413.1:0-4937 GCA_964494295.1 uncultured Acidobacteriota bacterium | reverse complement strand
TTCTCCCTGGCACAGGGAGATTCGACATGCCGATCCGGGCTCGCATCCCGTCCTTGTCGGATTGGAAGGGGCAGGTCAAGTGTCAGGCAGGTTGTCCGGTGTCGACCGATGCCGGGCGTTACGTCCAGCTCATCGCGGAAAGGCGTGACGAGGAGGCCTACCTCGTCGCCCGCGCTCCGAACCCGTTCGCTTCGGTCTGCGGCCGCGTCTGCGCCGCGCCGTGCGAGGACGCCTGCCGCCGCGGCGCCGTCGTCGCGCCGGCCGCCATCCGGTCGTGGAAGCGCTACGGGACCGGGCGGTTTGGCGCCGAGGCGATGCGTCCCGACACCCAGGATCTGCTTCGCAGCGAACTGATCGGCGAGGGGAATCGTTTCCCCGGCCACCTTCCCACTGGTCCACTCGGCGAAGCGCAAAGCGCCTCGAAGCCGCGCAAGGTCGCGGTGATCGGCGCGGGACCGGCCGGCCTCGCCGCCGCCCACGACCTCGCCCTCCTCGGATACGAGGTCACGGTTCTCGAAGCTTCCGAGGAACCGGGCGGCATGATGCGTTTCGGAATCCCGGAGTACCGGCTGCCCCGCACCCTCATCCGGCAGGAGATCGACAAGATCCTCGCCCTCGGCGTGACCCTGCGGGTGAACGAACCCCTGACCCCGGCTCGAGGTCTCAAGGAGTTGCGCGCTCAAGGGTTCGAGGCGTTCTTCATCTCCGTGGGTGTTTCGAGAGGGCGGGAACTGAACGCTCCCGGCGTCGAACTCGATGGTGTGGTGAAGGCGGTCGACTATCTCCTGAACGTCAACCGCGGTTACCGGCTTCCCCTGGGGCGCAAAGTGGTGGTGATCGGCGGCGGTTTCGTTGCTTTCGATGCCGCGCGCACCGCCCTTCGTCTGGGCCGCGAAACCGCGGAAGAGGAACTCGACACCCTCGTCGCCGAATCCGACGCCAGGGCCAAGGAAGCGATCGACTCCGCCCGAGCCGCGATCCGCGGGGGAGCCGCGGAAGTGACCATCGTCTCCCTCGAGCGTTTCGAGGAGATGCCGGTCCTTCGCTCCACCCAGGGTCACGAGGAATTCGAGGAGACGAAACACGAAGGCGTCGCTTTCCTGCCCGGCCGCGGACCGAAGCGATTCCTGGGCGGCCCGAGGCTGCAGGCCATCGAACTGCGCGCGGTGCGTTCCGTGTTCGACGATCATGGCCGATTCGCTCCGGTCTATGACGATGAGGACGTCCTCACCGTGGAAGCGGATTCCTGCATCCTCGCCATCGGCCAGCAGACCGACCTCACGTTCCTCAAGCCCGAGGACGGGATCGAAGTTGCGAAGAGCGGTTCGGTGAAGGTCGACCCAGTCACCCTGGCCACCACGGCCCCCGGCGTTTTCGCCGGCGGCGATGTCGCCTTCGGCCCGCGAAATCTCATCGAGGCGGTGGCGAACGGGAAACGCGCGGCCCGCTCCATTCACGAACACCTCTCCCACGAACACGCGCGGATCGAACGCACGCTCGCGATCGAGGTCCTGCCCACCGCGCAGTATCGGATGAGCGCCGGCTTCGAGATCCCCGACCGAAAGGCAGCCCCTACCCTCGATCTTGGGCGTCGGACGGGCATCGCCGAGGTGGAGACTGGGTACGAAACCGCCGAGGCGCGGCTCCAGGCCGCGCGGTGCCTGGTCTGTCACGTGTAGACCATTTACGACCCCGAGAAATGCGTCCTGTGTTCCCGCTGCGTGGATGTCTGTCCGGAGTTCTGCCTCGCCATCGTTCCTCTCGAGCAGCTGGCGCTCCCCGAGGCCGAGCGTGACGCTCTCAAAGAACAAGCGCAGGCGAACGGTCTGCCTCTGTCCGCCATGGTGAAAGACGACGACCGCTGCATCCGCTGCGGCCTGTGCGCCATCCGCTGTCCCACCGACGCCATGACCATGGAGAAATTCCAGATCACCGAGCGCTACGCGAAAGCGCCGCTCGTCTTGAACAACGAGCAGGGGAGTGCGAGATGACCGAGCGCAACGATCGCCGAGATTTCATGATGAAGGCCGGACTGGGCGCCGGGGTCTGCGGCCTCGGGCTGCAGGCCGCGGCCTCGCTTCGCTCCCTGGTCCCAAACGTGTCGTACGACGCGCCCACGACCGTGAAACTGGGGCCACCCTCCGATTTCCCCGACGGCCTCAAGTTCCTGCCCGACCAGCGCCTGTTCGTCTTCCGGGAAGGCAAGACCTTCCACGCCATCTCCGCGGTTTGCACACATCTTGGTTGCACGGTTCGCGCCGAGGCGATGTCTCAGCCGGAGACGCGCGAACTCGACGGCGTGAAGACCCGGCTCACCCACCGGTTCATGTGTCCGTGCCACGGTTCGAAGTACGAAGGCGACGGAAAGCCCGTCTCCGGCCCCGCGCCCCGGGCCCTCGCCTGGTACCACCTCTCCATTTCGGTCGATGACGGATCCCTGGTCGTCGACCTGGCTCAAGAAGTCGCCCGCGATTTTCGACTCACTCTCGCCTGAGGAACCACGCCGATGGCCTTCCCCTTCCTTTCCTTCCTCAAGAGATCCGGTTCGCCGGAGGCGCCAGGTGTTCACCCCCAGCCCTTCTGGAGTTTCCGGCCGCGTTCCGACCGCGAGTCCGGAGACGCCATCGTCTCCAACTTCGCGCTGCACATGTTTCCGGCCAAGGTCTCCCGCGCCTCGCTCGCGTGGAAGTACTCGTTCTGGCTGGGCACGGGCTCCGCCGCCTTGTTCCTCCTGCTGATCCTTTCCGGCGCGCCGCTCCTCTTCCTCTATGTGCCTTCAGTTGAACGGGCCTACGCGTCGATCAAGGACATCGAATACGTGGTGACGTTCGGTTCCTGGCTGCGCTCGGTTCATCGCGTCGGCGCGCACCTCATGGTGGTGGTGGTGGCTCTGCATCTCGTGCGGGTGTTTCTGACCGGCGCTTACAAGAACGGAGTCGGGCAGGGACAGAAGAGGGAATGGAACTGGGTGATCGGCGTGTTCATGCTGCTCCTCACCCTCCTCCTTTCCTTCACGGGCTACCTGCTGCCCTGGGATCAGCTCGCGTTCTGGGCAGTCACGGTGGGGACCAACATCGCCGCGTCGATTCCCTTCGTGGGTCCGCAGGTCCGGGAGCTGCTCATCGGTGGCCGCGCGATCGACCAGCCCACGCTGATCCGCTTCTACGTGCTGCACATCGTGGTCCTGCCCGGGGCCCTGGGCGCTCTCTTCGCGTACCACATGTGGCGGATCCGCAAGGACGGCGGACTCGCCGTAGTCGACAAGGAGGCGCGAGCCAACGAACGTGCGGAAGCGCCGGCCGTCTCGACCAAGACCTACACCCTGCTCGGGATCGCCCGCGGCACGTCCCCGGTCATCAAGGCGACGGCGCTCACCCGGCTCGAATCGATGGTGAACGCGGTTCCCGATCTCATCCGCCGCGCCAACCTCGTGACTCTCGCGACCATCGCGATCGTCTCGATCCTGGCCACGTTCATCCGCTCGCCCCTCGAGGAGGCGGCCAATCCGCTGGTCACGCCCAATCCGGCGAAGGCCCCGTGGTACTTCCTCTGGCTGCAGGAGATCGTGACCGACACCACGGTCAAGATCGGCTCCTTCACCATCAACGGCGCCTTCGTGGGCGGCGTGGTCCTGCCCGGCCTTCTGGTCACCGGGCTGATTCTCTGGCCCTGGATCGACCGGAGTCCGAAAGAAGCAACCGGAGTCTGGTTCGCACGGGACCGCAGACGCCAGAACATCGCGTTCATCCTGCTCTGCGTGTTCATCCTGGCTCTCACGTTCGTGGGCACGGTGATGCGCGGACCGTACTGGAACATCTACTGGCCGTGGGAGATCTGGCCCGAGATTCCGGGGCGCATCTAGGACACCATCATGGAGAAACGAACCAACTCTCCGTACCCCCGGATCGACCGGCCCGTGCTCGCCATCGTGGGCGTGCTGCTGGTGATCTCCACCGTTCTCTTCGCGCGGAACGACCGCGAGCATGAATGGCGCTGGTACCAGGCCGAGTTCAAGCGCCTCGTGGCCGACAAGTACGGACCGGACAAGGCGAAGACCGTGCCCTCGGGGCTTCAGCAGATCTGGATTCCCAGCATGGCGAAGGCCGATCGCTGCGTGACCTGTCACCAGGCCCTCGGCTGGAAGGGCTTCGAGACCGCGGACGAGCCTTTCCGCACCCATCCCCAGGAGATTCTCAAGAGCCATCCCCCCGAGACGTTCGGCTGCACGTCATGTCATGGCGGTCAGGGCTGGGCGATCGACGCGGGCCCGGCTCATGGGCCCATCGAGCACTGGACCGAGCCCCTTCTCGGCAAGCAGCTGGGCGGGGAGTATTCGCTCGTCGACAACAAGGCGGCGCTCATGCAGATGAACTGCAACGCGTGCCATCGCTATGAACGCGAGACGAAGGGCGCTGACGCCATCAACCACGCGAAGAAGCTGGTCAACGAGAAGGGCTGCCGAGGGTGCCACGTGATCAACGGTCGTGGCGGAGCGATCGGGCCCGACCTCACCTACGTCGGCGACAAGGAAGCCGAACAATACGAATACGGCCGTCTCTCGGGTCAGAAGACGTCTTTCGCCTGGCACGTCGCCCACTTCAAGGACCCCCGCGCCCTCGTTACCGAGACCGTGATGCCGAACTTCAATTTCGCCAGCAAGGACGCCCAGGCGCTGGCGATGCTGATGTTGTCGTGGCGCAAATCGCCCGTGCCCGCGGCCTTCATTCCCGGCGTGCCGGACCGGGAACCGCAGACCGAGCAGGAGAAGCTCGACGAGGAGCGCATGAAGACGGGACCGGGGGGTTGGTTCGTCAAGACCGGCTGCTTCGTGTGCCATTCGATCAGCTCCCTCGGGGTCAAGAGCCCGGCTCAGATCGGGCCGGATCTCTCCACCGCGGTCGAAGACGTGCAGTCCCGATTCGGTCGCACCCTCGACG
>CAZBTT010000412.1:0-4956 GCA_964494295.1 uncultured Acidobacteriota bacterium | reverse complement strand
CGCCTCCTTCAACCGCTTCGATCGCGGTCTCGAGGCTGGGACGGCCGGTGAGGAGAACAACCGGGATATCGAGATCGCGGGCGCGGATCATTCGCAGCATCTCGACCCCGGTCAGTCCGGGCATGGAGATGTCGCTGATCACGGCGTCGGGACCGCTCGAGATCTTCTCGAGGGCGATCTCTCCCGTCTCCGCCTCCACAACCGTGAAGCCCGCATGCCGGAGGCTGTCGGCGACCACGAAACGGACATCGTCGTCGTCATCCACGACGAGGATCGTTCCTCTATCGCGGGCGGGAGGCTGCTCCGACATGCGCCCGAGTATATGCGGCGGACGCTACGAAATCGGCCGGGCCTTGTCCCGGGCCGGCCCCCGGCTCTCCGGGAGATATACCTCGAAGCGGGTTCCCATGCCCGGCCCGGTTTCGACGAGGATCGCGCCGCCCATCCGGGTGACGATTCCGTGAACCACGGAAAGACCAAGCCCGGTTCCCTGACCCACGGGCTTGGTGGTGAAGAAGGGCTCGAATACGCGGTCGGCGACACTTTGGGACATCCCTTCGCCATCGTCCTTGACCCAGAGGCGGACATGCGGTCCCGGGCGAAGGGCGGGATGGAGCAGTTCGCCGGGAGCGAGATGCCGCGACTCGATTCCAATCTCGATCGCGCCCGTCTGCCTCGAGGACACCGCGTGGCGGGCGTTGGTGAGGAGGTTCAAGAGCACCTGGTGGAGCTGAGTCGGATCGGCGAAGACCGTGCCGGTGGGCTTGGCGCTGTGCCGGATCTCGATCTGGGGGGGCAGCGTGCTCTTGAAGAGCGCGAGGGTTTCGTCCACCAGCCGGAAGGGTTCGACCTCCAGGCGCCGGGACTCATCCTGGCGGGAGAAGGACAGGATCTGCTGCACGAGTTCACGGGCGCGATGAGCCGCCTCGCTGACCCGGTTGATGTAGGGAGCCGCCGGACTCTCTTGGGGCAGCGCGTTTTGCGCGAGTTCGGCGCAACCCATGATGGCCTGGACGATGTTGTTGAAGTCGTGGGCGATCCCGCCCGCGAGCGTGCCGAGAGTCTCAAGGCGCTGGGACTGCTGTAATTGGGCTTCGAGTCTTGCCGCCGCTTCTTCGGCCCGCGTGCGCTCGGTG
The DNA here is from genome assembly GCA_964494295.1 of uncultured Acidobacteriota bacterium. GTDB lineage: Bacteria > Acidobacteriota > Vicinamibacteria > Fen-336 > JAGNNV01 > JAGNNV01. Next base: position 3,820 of record CAZBTT010000412.1, on the reverse strand, counting down.
ATGTCGCGCGAGTTGATGATCGCGGTCGGCTTCCGCACGCCGCTTCGCGAACTTCCGATTGACTCCAGGATCCTCTCCGAGCCATCGGCCGCGCGAAAGACCATGATGGAGGCCACCGGGGTATCCGGATGCGCGAAGACCGAATCGAGGGCGCGGCGAACCTCCGGCCGCCTTTCTGCGTCCGTGAGTTCGAACAGGCTCCGGTCGGTCAGCTCGTCCGCGGTGTAACCGAGCACACGAACGCACGCCGGGCTCGCGTAGCGGATGTGACCATCCTTGGCCAGGATCCAGATCAGGTCGTGCGCGTTCTCGATGAGCGACCGGAACTGCTCTTCTCGTGCTCGCAGCGCCTCTTCGGCGCGCCTCCGCTCCACGATGTAGCTCCAGGTCCGCAGCGCCCGCTCCACGATCTCCGGCATGCGCGCGAAACTCTCTTCGGACTTGACGACGTAGTCGAGGGCGCCCGTCTTCATGGCGTCGACCGCGACCTTCTCGTCTCCGTGGCTGGTCATGACCACGACCGCGTAACTCGCCCGCTCGCGGCTCTCCGGCAGCAGCATCAGTCCGTCGCCGTCGGGCAGCCGGATGTCGGTGATGACGAGATCGGGAGGGTCGTTGCCCAGGAGCGCCGCCTGGGCGTCGCGGACCGTGGTCACCGCGGTCAGGCGTACTTGCGTGGGGCTGCGCTCGAACGCGCGACGGATCAGCTCGGAGTGAGGCTCGTCATCCTCGACGAGAAGGATTTCGGGCGGCCGCCAGGTGGGAATGGTCCCGGTGTCTTGCCCGAAGCGGGGGCCTACAGCGGCGGCGATTGGTTCCAAGTGAACCAGTAGAGGCCGAGTTCCTTCATCAGGCCTTCGAAGCTCACGAGGTCGAGCGGCTTGACGAGGTAACTGTTGGCGTGACGAAGATAGGCCTGGGACACGTCCGGATGCGCGGCGGAACTTGTCAGCACGACCACCGGTATGGTCTGAAGTTCCGGGGCCGACTTGATGTCCGCGAGCACGGTCATTCCGTCGACCCTCGGCAGCCTCAGGTCGAGCAGGATGAGATCGGGTCGCGGGCTTTTCTCGGGTTCGGCATAACCTCCGCGCCGGTGCAGATAGTCAAGCGCCGTCTCGCCATTGTTCACGTGGGTGATGCGGCACCGCACGGTTTGACTCATCAGGTTGCGTCGAACGAGCTCCGCATGATCCTCGTCGTCTTCGACGAGAAGGACCTCGATCATTCCGGTCAGGGCGGGGGTCAAGGTTAGAGCAACCTCACGAAAATGATGCTAGCACTCAGGACGCTTCGAAGAGCGACTTGAGAGCCAGGTCGGACAACCCCGCCGCGAGCGCCACCATGAGGAGAATTCGCGCCTTCTGTCCCACGAGGTCGCCGCCCATGACGCAGCCCATCTTCTGGAGTTGCGCTCCGCCGCCTGGATATCCGTAGAGCGGGGCCACGGAGCCCGAGCCGCAGCGGGAAGTGATGACCACGGGAACACCGGCCTTGAGCGCGTCCTCGATGCCCGGGACGGCCAGGGGCGGCACGTTCCCCGCACCCGTGCCTTCGATCACCAGGCCGCGCGCACCGCGCGCAAGCGAAGCGCGGATCAAGCCATCGTCCGAGCCCGTCGCCATTACGTGAAGATCCACCCGGGGATCGATCGAGCCCGTCCGGACCAGGCGCCGCCTCACTGCGCTGCGCACAAAACGAACACCGCTGCGATCGAGGATGGCCACCGGGCCGATCTCGCTCCGGAAGGCGCCGAGGTTCTGGGTGTGAGTCTTCACCGCCTCACCGGCGGCGAGGATCTGCTCGCCCACCGCGATGAGCACGCCGTGTCCGCGCGCATCGTGGTTCGCCGCGGTCTGCACCGCGATGCGGAGGTTGGACGGGCCGTCCGAGCCGGGTTCACCGAGGGTGCGCATCGCTCCGCAGAAGACCACGGGTTTCGGGGCGTGGGTGGTGAGGTCGACGAGAAACGCCGTCTCCTCGATGGTGTCGGTGCCGTGCGTGACCACGATGCCGTCGATCTTCGGGTCGGCGAGATGGGCCTCGATCCTTTGCTTCAGGCTCCACATCCACCGGGGCGTCACATGCGGGCCGGGGAGTTGAGCGTAGTCCTCCAGGGTCAAGCGGGCGGCGCGCCGCAGTCCCGGCACCTGGGCCACGATGTCCCGGCCCGAAAGCGCGGGCACCGCGGCCGAGGTCTCGGGGTCGATCTTCATCGAGATCGTTCCCCCCGTGAACATCACGTGAACGCGGGGCTTCAGGGCCTTCACCGCGCGGCGCTTCACGGACCTGCTGGCCATGGCGCTACGCGGCGTTCCACAGGGGCTTCATGTTGTCGACGTACTTGAAGCCGGTGCCGGTGTTGAAGATGACGACCGAATCGTCGGGAGAGAGGTGCCCCGAGGCGCGGAGTTTCATGGCCGCGGTGACACACGCGCCGCCTTCGGGAGCGACGAACAGCCCCTCGGTACGTGCGATGAGCTTCACGCCCTGGATGATCTCGGCTTCGCTGACCGCTACGGCGGCGCCGTGGCTCTCCCGAAGCGCGCGCAGGATCAGGAAATCGCCAAGGGCTTTGGGTACCCGCAGGCCGTGGGCGTGCGTGGTGGCTCCCTCCCACATGGGCGCTGAGTCCTTGCCTTCCTGGAACGCCTTCACGATAGGCGCGCAGCCATCGGCCTGAACCGCGTACATGCGCGGTCGCTTCGAACCGATGAAGCCCATGGTCTCCATTTCCTCGAAGGCCTTCCACATTCCGATCAGGCCGGTGCCGCCCCCGGTCGGGTAGAGGATGGCGTCGGGCAGTTTGAAAGCGAGCTGCTCCGCGATCTCGTAGCCCATCGTCTTCTTGCCCTCGACCCGATAGGGCTCCTTGAGGGTGGCGCATTCGTACCAGCCGTGTTCCTTGGCGAGCCCCGCGCAGATCCGGCCCGCGTCGGTGATCAGGCCGTCCACGGTTTCCACATGAGCGCCGTACGAGAGTGTCTCCATGAGGAACACCTCGGCGATGTCCTTGGGCACGAACACATGCGACTTGAGTCCGCCCCGCGCCGCATAGGCGGCGAGAGCGCTGCCCGCGTTGCCGGCCGAGGGGAGGCAGACATCGGTCGCTCCGAGCGACTTCGCCATGGAAACCGCGAGGGAGAGGCCGCGGGCCTTGAATGAGCCCGTGGGATTACCGCCTTCCTCCTTGACCATGGCCCGAGGCAGACCGAGAGCCTTTCCGAGCGCCGGCGTTTCGAGGAGCGGCGTCATGCCCTCCCCGAGGCTCAGACGGTCTTCGGGATTCTCGACCGGGAGAACCTCCTTGTAGCGCCAGAGCGTCTTCTCCCGCAGTTCGAGGTGGCCGGGCCGCATCTCGAGGGCCGCCGCCTTGAGGTCATACCGCGCGAACAGGGGCGCGCCGCACACGCACAGATTGAGGACCTTGCCCTTGTCGTAGGTCGCTTCGCACTTCGTGCAGGCGAGATGCGTGAAGCTCATACGTGGAGAACTTCAGCTTCCTTTTTCTTGAGCATGTCGTCGACCTTTGCTATCGCCGCGTCGGTGATCTTCTGGGTCTCGGCCTCCGCGTGCTTCTCGTCGTCCTCGGAGATTTCCGAGGCCTTCTTCATCTTCTTGATGTGATCGTTGGCGTCGCGGCGGACATTGCGGATCGACACCTTGCCTTCTTCGGCCGCCTTGTGGGCGATCTTCACCAGGGCCTTGCGACGCTCCTCGGTGGGCGAGGGGATGGGAATGCGGATCAGCTTGCCGTCGGTGGCGGGGTTCAGGTCGAGGCCGGACGTGCGGATCGCCTTCCCGATCACCGGGACCAGGT
>CAZBTT010000411.1:3564-4981 GCA_964494295.1 uncultured Acidobacteriota bacterium | reverse complement strand
GGGGTTTCTCTCACCAGTCACGGACCTTGGTCCGTGAACCGACTCGCAATGACGACCGGTCCAACTCGCTTGGTAGTTATTCCGAGCGTAGCGCTACGAGGGGATCGACACGCGTTGCTCTGCGGGCTGGGACGTAGCAGGCGACTAGTGCCACCGCCATCAGCAGCAGCGGCACGATTGAGAAGGTCGGGGGGTCGGTGACGCTGGTCTGGAACAGCAGCCCTGCCATCGTCCGGGCGAGGCCGAACGAGGCCAGGAGACCCACAGCCACTCCGATGAAGGACATCTTCACGCCGAAACGCAGGACCATTCGCGAGATGTCGTCGCGTTCGGCGCCCAAGGCCATGCGGATCCCGATCTCCGTGGTGCGCAACGTGACCGCGTACGACATCACCCCGTAGATCCCGATCGCGGCGAGGAGCAAAGCCACGCTCGCGAACACGCTGATCAACATGACCGCGAGACGCCGGGGCGCCATCTGCTGTGCAACCACCTCGTCGAGGGTGCGCACCGCGAAGATCGGAAGGGCGGGATCGAGGCTGCGCACCGCCTCGCGAACGCCGGAAGTGAGGCTCGCGGGGTCGCCTCCGGTCTCCACCAGGATGGTCGGCGTGCTCGCGGGCCGCTGATAGAAGGGCAGGTAGATCTCGACGCGCGACGCCTGGTCCACCCCGTAGTTCTTTACGTGAGCGACGACACCCACCACCTCCATCCAGGGGGGCTCGGCGTCGTTGAGGTTGCCGAATTTGACTCTCTTGCCGATGGCGCTCTCGCCCGGCCAGTAGGTCTTCGCGAACGTCTCGTCGATAACGCACACCGGGGGGGTGTCGGCGCGATCCGTGGGCTCGACGGTGCGGCCTTCGAGCACGCGAAGGCCCATGGTCTTGAAGTAGTCGGGAGTCACCCGGGTGACGTCGGTCGACGGGCGCTGTCCGGGAGGCGGTTCGGGCCGGCCCTCCACGTTGAAGGAGTTCTGGTTGCCTCCGAAGAGCGGGAAGGTGAGCGCCGCCGAACGCACCCCGGCGGTCCCCTTGAGCTTCTCCAGCAACTGCTCGGCGAGGGCGACCCGGGTCTCGGGTTTGGCGTAACGCGATTCCGGCATGGGGATGTTGACGGCGAGCACTCCCGCGGTGCGGACGCCGGCGTCGGCTTCGATGACCCGGAAGAAACTGCGGAGCAGCAGGCCGGCGCCCACGGCCAGCGCGAGGGCCTGGGCGATTTCGGCGATCACCAGGGTATTGCGAAGCCGGTGCCGACCGGGGGTCGCGGTTCCCCGGCCGTTCTCCTTGAGGGTCTCGTTCACGTCGGCGTTCGAGACCTTCCACGCCGGAGCCATCCCGAAGACGAGGCCGGTCAGAACCGCCCCACCCGCGGGGAAGGCGAGCACCGAAAGACCGCCCCCGGTTACCACCCCCAC
>CAZBTT010000411.1:0-3554 GCA_964494295.1 uncultured Acidobacteriota bacterium | reverse complement strand
GAGCCCCTGGGCGGCTGCGTCAGCGCGCGCGTCGCGGACGTCCCGCGCGGCGGCCATGCCGTCGGCGAGGCCGGCGAGAACCGACACGCCGGCGGTGAAGGCGGGCACCGAGGGATCGACGCCGATTTCATCCGCGCGATGGACGTTGCCGCGCAGACGCGCGACGAGCCCCTTCACTCCCGCGTAGCCGTGCCCGATGCCGACGAGGCCCCCGAGAAGCGAGAGCAGAACACTCTCGGTGAGGAGCTGACGGATCAGGCGAGAACGGTTGCCGCCCACCGCCATTCGCAACGCCATCTCCTTCTGACGATCGGCGGCGCGCGAGAGGAGGAGGTTCGCCACATTCGCGCACGCGATCAGGAGGACCAGGACCACCGCCCCGAGAAGCAGCAGCAGCGCCGGCCTCAGGTCGCCGACCACGGCGTTCAACATCGGCTCCACCGTCATGCTCTGACGGGCGTTGGACATGGGATGCTCCTCAGTGAGCCGTTTCGCGAGAGCCTTGACATCGGCTCGCGCCTGCTCCACCGTGACGCCCTTCTTCATGCGCCCGACCACGTAGATCCCGGGATGGTTGCCGCGCTGGTTCTCGCCGCCGATCTTGTCCTCGAGGAACAGAAGGGGGGTGAAGGCGTCGGCGGTTTTCCACGAGGTGTGAAAGGTGCCCGGCATGACCCCGATCACGTTGAAACTCTCGCCGCTCAGGGTGAGCGTCTTGCCCACGATGTTCGGGTCGCGCCCGAACCGTCTGTCCCAGAAGCCTTCGCCGAGAAGAATCACGCGGGGAGCTCCGGGTTTGTCTTCCTCGGCTGTGAACGCGCGGCCGAGGATCGGCGTCTTCTGGAGCGTGTCGAACATTCCAGACGTCACCTGGCGGACATTGACCCGCTCGGCCTCGGCCCCCGATCCGGTGAGAACGAAACTCGTGCTGTTCGACCCGAATACGGAGTCGAAGACCTTGTTCTGGTCGCGCAGGTCCTTGAAGTTCGCCACCGAGAAGCTCATCTGCGGCACCTGCTCCGACCATTCGGTCAGGAACACCAGCCGGTCGGGCTCGCCATAGGGGAGGGGCCGGAGCAGAACCGCGTTCACCACACTGAACACCGCGGTGTTGGCGCCGATGCCGAGGGCCAGGGTCAGCACCGCGATGGCGGTGAAGCCCTTCGACTTACGCAGCATGCGGGCCCCGTACTGGATGTCACGCCACAGGTTTTCCATGAATCGCTCTCCCCCGGGAAACAAACGTCGACTTATCCTCATTGACGTTTCGGGCGGGCAAAGGGTTCCGCGCCAATTCATTCACGAAAATGAACTTCGTCGTTTCGGCGCGGGCCTCGTCTAAGTTTCCATGATGACGCGTCCTGCTCCTGCGACCCTGTGTCTCCTCCTCCTCACGTCCGGCGCCGGGGCGCAGACCTCGGATCGATTCATGGCCCCGCTCCCCGCCGCGGGAGACATCGCGATCCAGAGGGACGTCGTCTATCGAACGGACGGCGCGGTGCGTCTGGCCTACGATCTCTATCGTCCCGCGAAGATCTCAGCGGTGGTTCCGGTGGTGATCTTCGTCAACGGTATCGGCGCTCCGTGGATGCGGGGTCACGCCCAGTACACGGGCTGGGCGAGTGCGGTGACCGCGCGCGGCCTGGCCGGCATCACCATGGATTCGCGCGAAGCCACGGTCGACGATGATGTTCGCGCCCTGATCGCACATCTCACCGCGAATGCGAACCCGATGGGCCTCGACGCGTCGCGGATCGCCTTGTGGTCGTGCTCGGCCAACGTCCGCCGCGGGCTGCCGCTCGCGCAGTCCTTGGGCGCGCCGATTCGTTCGGCCGTCGTCTACTACGGCACCGCGGAGCAGCCCTCGTATCGGCGGGACCTGCCGGTGTTGTTCGTGCGCGCGGGGCAGGACGGGTCGGGCCTGAACCGCGGCCTCGAGGCCATGATCGCCAAAGCGCTTGCCGATAACGCTCCGGTTGAAGCGATCAACGTGGCTGCGGGCGTCCACGGATTCGATGTCCGCGACGACACCGAAGCCACGCGGGCGGCGATCTCGGGGACTCTCGACTTCCTCTCGAAGACTCTCACCGGCCCCTTCCACGAGTCGGTGCGGGCGGGGACGAACCTCGCGAACGCCGCCGCCGCGGTGTATCGCGAGGACTGGTCGGCCGCCGCCCTTGCCTACGAGGGCCTCGTAGCCGCGAACCCCCGCGACAGTCTTCTGTGGCAGCGCCTGGGTGAAGCGCTGCGCGCCAAGGGTGAAGACGCGGCCGCGCTCAAGGCCTTCGAGAAGGCGCTTTCGATCGGCACTCCGAATCGCGGGCTCGTTTCTTTCGCCGCGGCCACGATCTACGCGCAGGGGAACCGGCTCGACAACGCTTTCAAGGTTCTCGAGGGAATGCGGCCGCAGCTTCGTTTCTTCGCCGCACGGCTGCGCACCGAGCCCGTCTTCGAGACGCTCCGCAAAGATCCGCGTTTCGAAGAACTGATGAAAGACGTCCCGCCCCCGCCGCGGTAGTCAGCCGCGACGCCGTTCGGCGCCCGCGAGCAGCCGATCGGTGGCGATGATCGCGCGCACGTGATCGCCCTCCCCGATAGCACCCGCGGGATCGAAAGCCTCGACCTTGAAGCGGAACATCTTTCCTTCGGGCCCGAGGTACGTCGCGACCGCCCGCACCGCGCAACCCACCGGCGTCGCCGCAGTGTGCCGCACATTGAGGGAGACGCCAACCGAAAGCTGGCCCTCGCTCAGGAGCGGACGCATGAGCTTCGCGGCCGCGAGTTCCATGAGCGCGATCATTCGCGAAGTGGCGAAAACTTCGGGGAAGGAGTCTTCGGCGGAGAGGGCGATGGCGGCCGCGGTGTCGCGTCGCTCGACCACGAGGCTCGCCTCCGCGGTGGCCCCCAAGGCGAGGGCGTCTTTCATCGCGCCGAAGAAGCCGCGAGCACTTTCACGCCGCGGAGATCCAGCCAGCGTTTGATCGAGGCCTGCGCGAGGCAGTGGGAGGCGTCAAGAATGGGGAAGCCGGTTCCAAGATGGGCGAGGATGGCGCTGAGATCAAGGCAGGCGAGGACCAGCGTGTCGACCCGGGCCTTGGCGGCGCGGGCGGTGAGCCCCTTCCATGACTTGCGCAGAAGAATGGGATCGGTCGAGGTCCGCGTGACGCCAATGAGGTGATCGATGTCGGCCTGCCAGTCGATGTCCACCACATCGAGGCCCCGTTTTCGCAGGCCCTCTTGGTAGAGATTCGATTCGGCGGTGGGCCGTGCTGCGATCAGAGCCACCCTCTGGCCCGACGTGGGCGCAGCGGTCACGGTCAGTTCGATCATGTTGAGCAGCGGGATCTTTACCGAGGCAGCGAGGCGAGGGTAATAGATGTGGGCGGTGTTGCACGCCATGGCCAGGAACGACGCCCCGGCGTTCTCCAGGGTGTGGAGTCCTTCGAGGATCGCCGCCTCGAGCGCCGCGTGATCCACCGGCCGGTCCTCGTAGAAGGGCGCCGGCTGCGAGCAGATGAGCATCTTCGGAAAGTCGATGTCGTCGCGCGCGCCAT
>CAZBTT010000410.1:0-4987 GCA_964494295.1 uncultured Acidobacteriota bacterium | reverse complement strand
CGCTGTGCGAGCCACCCGCCAGCGTGGCGAGCGCGCAGGAAGTGCTCGCGGTCGAGTGGCGTCAACGAAGAGCCGCTGAGCGGGCCGTGGCGGCGTCGGTCTTGCTGTCCCGGTACTTCACGATCACCGCGGTCGCGACATGAAGGCCGCGCGCGTCTGCGAAACCGCCCTTGGCGGGGCGCGATCCTTGCACCACCACTGCGTCCTCGGGCACCTCGCGCACCCATTCGCGTTCGCTCACGAGATCGTGAATCACGGTTGACGCGGTGAGCACCACACCGCTCGCGAGGACCGCGCGCCGACGCACCCGCAGACCTTCGAAAACTCCGACGAGACCCCCCACGAAAGCGTCGTCTTCGATGATGACCGGCAAGGCTCCCGCGGGCTCGAGCACCCCGCCGATCTGGGCGGCCGCAGAGAGATGCACCCTCTTGCCGATCTGCGCGCATGAACCCACAAGGGCATGCGAATCCACCATCGTGCCTTCGTCGACGAACGCGCCCATGTTGATGAAAGCAGGCGGCATCACGGTCACGCCTGCAGCGAGGAACGATCCACGGCGCACACTCGAACCGCCGGGCACCATTCGCACCGACGCTTCCAGCGAAAGAACGCGGGGCGGGAACGCGGTCTTGTCGATGAAGGGAAACCCGGGCCCGGGCCATTCCACCATCTTCGTGGCTCGAAAGCCCGCGAGGATCCCCTGCTTGACCCACGCGTTCACCTTCCAGCCGCCTTCGCCATCCGGCTCGGCGGAACGGACCTCGCCGGCTTCGAGACCGCGGAGCAACGCTTCGTGGGCTTCGGCCCAATTGGGGTCGGCGGCGGCCTCCACCGGGGGTCGTTCGTAGAAAGCGCGCAGCGCGTCGAGCTTCATTCGTACGCTAGACCTTGATTCCCGCGTGAGCCAGCGCTTCCTTCAAACGAGCGCGGGTGGCGTCGGCGGCGGGCACAAGAGGCAGTCGAACGAAGTCGCCGCCCAACCCCATCATCTGCAGTCCGGCCTTCAGGGGAATGGGATTGCTCTCGACGAAGAGGGCGTCGATGAGGGGCAGCAGACGATTGTTGAGCTTCACGGCTTCATCGCGGCGGCCGGCTCGTGCCGCGTCGACAAGCTGTTTCGTCTCGTTCGGAATCATGTTGCCGAGAACCGAAACCAGTCCCTCTGCTCCCACCCCGATCGAGTCGAGTGCCAGATTGTCGTCGCCCGAAAGCAGCGTCTTTCCCGCAGGCAGCGTGCGCGCGACTTCACTGATCTGCGCGACGTTGCCGCTCGATTCCTTGACCGCGACCACCTGATCGTTCTGCCACAGCAACTGCAACGCTGCGGGCGTGAGGTTCAGGCCGGTACGGCCGGGGACGTTGTAGACGATGAAAGGGAAGCCCGGGGCGGCATCGGCGGCGGCGCGGAAGTGGGCCACGAGACCCTGCGGCGTGGGCTTGTTGTAGAAGGGCGTCACGATCAAGGCGCCATGCGCCCCCAGTTCCTGCGCGCGCCTGGTCCAGGCTACAGTCTGACGCGTCGCGTTGTGACCGGTGCCGGCCACAACCTTTTTCCCCCGCGCCTCTTCGAGGGTCGCGGTGATCAGAGGATCCCGTTCGTTCTCCGTGATGGTGGCGGCTTCGCCGGTCGAGCCGAGTACCACCAGAACATCGGCGCCGCCTTCGGCCACATGCTTCACGAGCGTCCGAAACGCCTTGAAATCCACCTCGCCCGAGGGGGTGAAGGGTGTCGCGAGGGCGACAGAGAGTCCGGAAAAGTCGGCGAGTTTCTGGCTGGTCACGGTCTGACCTCATAAAAGAGTGGATCGAGTGTTTCTTCTGAGAACTGGTCCATGGTGAAAACGCCTTTGCGCCCGTGAATCCACTCGGAGACGCGCAACGCGCCATCGGCATAGGCCATGGGGGAGCGGGACGCGTGATGGAGTTCGAGTGTCTCGGCGGGAGCGTCGATGCCCACGATGTGGCTGGAGTAGGTGTGACCGGCCCGGATCGACGACACGCTGAGCTGATGCTCTTTCAAGTCGCCCGGACCTTGAAGCGTCCACTCGGTCTTGCGCGGGCAGCCCTTCATGATCACTTTCGCGAGCAGCTTCGCGGTGCCCGATGGCGCGTCCTTTTTGCGGGCATGGTGGTGCTCGACGATGTAAGGGTCACGCCCGGCATCCAGAGCGGCGAAGCGGGCCATCACTAGAGAAAGACGCGTGTAAAGCGCGATGGACAAAGAGAAGTTGGGCGCCACCACGACGCCGATGCGATCCCCCACACGCTCCTTGAGGTCCGGTATTGACCAGCCGGTGGTGCCGATGACGAGGTCGGTCGATGTCTCGATCGCCCACTTCACGTGCGCCTCGGCCGCATCCCCGATGGAGGCATCGATGGCCACGTCGACACGGCCCGGAGGCTCCTGGTTCCGGCCGACCTGCCAGGTGATCTTCTCGCCGCCCAGGGTCGCGATCGCGGTGGCAAGACGGCCCCGTCCGAACATACCGATCTTCATTTCGAGGCTCCGTTTCCGAAGAGCGCCTTGTGGAGCAAACGCACGGCGGCGACTTCGTCTTTTTGTTCCACCACGAGACTGAGATTGATCTCGTTGCTGCCCATCGAGATCATCTCGACGTTGATCGAGGCGATGGCGCCAAAAACCCGCGAGGCGAGACCGGGCGTGTGCTTGAGTCGCTCTCCGACCAGGGCGACCAGGGCGCGATCTCTGGCCACACTCACGTGCGCGAAGGTTCCAAGTTCCTTCCTGATCGCCTCGATCGGTGCGTTCGCCTCTACGGTGAGCGAGACACTCACTTCAGCCGTGGCGACCACGTCTACCGAAACACCCAGTCGGCCGAACACGTCGAAGATCCTCGCGAGGAAACCGCTTTGCGCGAGCATGCGCGTGCTCTCGATCGTGATGACCTGGATCGGGCTGCGGCTTGCGATCGCGGTAGCCGGTCGCTTCGAAGCGGCGCCCCCCTTGGCGGTGATGGTCGAGAATTTGCCCTCGGGCCGCATGGTGTGACGCACGGTCACGGGAATGTCCGCGTCCACCGCGGGCTGGATGGTCGCGGGGTGGAGAACCTTCGCGCCGAAGGCGGCAAGCTCGGCACCTTCGCGGAAACTCAACTCGAGAACGGGAACGGCCTCGGGCACCATCCGCGGATCCGCGGTAAGGATGCCCTCGACGTCGGTCCAGATCTGGACCTCGTCCGCGCCGATCGCGGCGCCGATGAGGGAAGCGGAGTAGTCGCTGCCTCCGCGGCCGAGCGTGGTCGTGATCCCGTCCTTCGTCGAGCCGATATAGCCCTGGGTGACCACAATTCGCCCCGCGCCCATGAGGGGTAGAAGTTCGGTCCGCGCGAGCCTGGCGATCTCGCCGGTCTGGGGTTCCGCGCCGCCGAAGCTCGCGTCGGTCCGCATCACGCGCCGGACATCGAGCCACGCCGCGGGAACGCCGCGAGAGTGGAGGTACGCGGCCACGATCTGCGAGCTCAGAAGCTCTCCGAACGAGACGATGGCGTCGCGGCTGCGCGCCGAGAGTTCTCGAAGCAAAGCCACGCCGCGCAGGAGCATGTCGATCTGGGTGGAGAGAGCCTCGATGAACTGTTGAAGGTCAACCGGCGGTTCGCCCTCCCAGAGTTCGCCGCAGGCTTTCTTGTGTCCCGCCACGACCTCCCTCAGGGCCTTCATGGCCACCTCGGTTTCGCCGCGCTCCGCCGCTTGCGCGGCCGCGAAAAGGGCGTCGGTAGTTTTGCCCATCGCGGAGAGAACCACCACCGGAGACAGCGGCGCCGCTGCCTTCACGATCTCCGCCACGCGACGAATGCACGCGCTGTCCGCGACAGAGCTGCCTCCGAACTTCAACACGAGACTCATCGGAGGTACCCCAGGGCGTGCGCCAGCTCGGCGTTTAGAACCGAGGCGCCCGCAGCGCCTCGCTCCGTGTTGTGACCGAGCAGCGCGAACTTGATGCCGAGCAACGGGCATCGTCTCACTCGTCCGACATGAACGCTCATGCCGCCGTCCTTCTCGACGTCGAGCCGAACCTGGGGGCGGCCTTCCGCGGCATGCAGGCGGATCGGGACCTCGGGGGCCGAATGCAGGGGCGAGACCCGCGGATCTCCGCGCCACGTGCGAAAGACCTCGGTGACCTCTTCTGGCGAAGGATTCCCGCGAAGCGCCACGCTCACCGCTTCCGTGTGACCTTCGAGGACGGGCACGCGATAACACATCGCGGAAATGTCGAACGTCGCGGCATCGAGAGCGCCGTTCACGAATCGCCCCAGCATCTTCGGCGTCTCTTCCTCGACTTTCTCTTCCTCATTCCTGATGAAGGGAATCACGTTGCCGAGGATGTCGAGACTTGGGACCCCGGGGTAGCCAGCCCCACTGATCGACTGCATCGAGGTCATGAATACACGCTCGATGCCGAACGCCTGGTGGAGGGGGGCGAGGCCCATGACCAGGACGGTCGCGGTGCAGTTTGGATTGCACACGATGGCGCCCTTGAAGCCGCGCGCCTTCTGCTGCGTCCCGATCAGACCTATGTGATCGGCGTTGGCTTCCGGCACGAGCAGGGGAACATCCTCAGCCATCCGGAAGGCCGACGCGTTCGAGAAGACGAATGACCCCGCAGCCGCGAAGAGAGGTTCGATCTCAGATGCCGGCCCGGAGTCGAGGGCGCTGAAGACCACCGGCGATGGGGCCTCGGAAGGATGCGCGGCTCGCAGAGTCTGCTTCGGCATCCCGCCGAAGGGCTCGCTATCGAGACGCCAGGCGCACGCTTCCTCGTAAGACTTGCCCGTGCTCCGGTCCGAGGCCGCGAGATGCCGAATCTCGAAGAGAGGGTGGTCTTTGAGCCGGCGCACGAAACGCTGGCCGACGACGCCAGTAGCGCCAAGGATGGTGACAGGAATGCGACTCATCGCGGTTGTTTCTCTCGCCGTTGAACTCCGCCTTCAGGAGTCCATCGTCGAAACAACGGTGGACCCTTGAA
>CAZBTT010000409.1:0-4995 GCA_964494295.1 uncultured Acidobacteriota bacterium | reverse complement strand
CATGGTCGCCCTCCACGCCCTCTTCGCGATTCAGTCGGTGGCCCTTCCCCAAGCCGTACTCCGCGCCATCTCCCCCGGCTCCTTTGCCGCCCACTTTCTTCCCTCGGGCGAGGCGCTCCTGGCGCCTTTGACCGCGAGCCCGACGGGCACCGCGCAGGCATGGCTCTTCGTCGGCGCGCTCCACGGCCTCGCCGTCGCCATCTTCAGCGCTCAGCGGCCGGTGCAGCTGCGCAGACTCAACGCCCTCTTCGCCGGGATGGCCGCGGTGTCGGGGATCCTGGCGATCGAGGGTCTTGTTCAATCCGCCTCCGCTCATCCGCATCGCCTCTACGGGATCATCGAGGTGCCGGGAGCGGCGGACCATGAGCGTGGCATCTTCGGGCCCTATTACAACCGGGATCACTATTCGAATCTGATGGCGATGGGGGGGGCGGTTGCCGCCGCTCTCATCGGTCGAGCAATTCGCGCGGGATCTTTCAGAAGTGTGGCGGCGTTCGCCGGCTCGCCACAGTTTGCCGCCAATCTCGCGCTGCTCGGCGCTCTCAGCCTGATTGTTGTCGCGAGCGCGGCGGCGGGATCCCGGGGCGGGCTCATCGCGCTGGCCGCGGGTCTCCTCGTCGGCCTCGGCCCCGAGCTTCTCGCGAGGCCGAGGCTCGCGCTTGTTTCGCTGGCGCTTGCCCTGGTGATCCTCTTCGGGGCCTCCATCCCCTCAACGTTCCTTCGAATGGCGGACGTGGACTTCGAGGCCAGTCGCCTGATGGTCTGGCGGGACATGCTCCGCGTGGTCACCTTCTTCCCCATCTTCGGTTGCGGCCTCGGCGCCTTCGCGGTGGCTTACTGGCCCTACCAGCGCGTGGTCCGATTCGAATACTGGCCGCACGCTCACAACGAGTACCTGCAATGGCTGCTGGAGACCGGGCTAGCGGGGTTCGTCCTGGCCCTCTACTTCTTGCGGCGTGTCTGGATTGCCGCGCCCCAGTTGGCCCGGAGTCTCGACACGCGGCCCGCGCTTGCCGGACTGGCAGCCATGCTGACCCACGCCCTCGTAGATCTCGTCCTCCGCGTACCTGCAAACGCCGCTTGGGCGGCCCTCTTTCTCGCAGCCGCCACTCTCGTCGCGACAGAATCGCGGGGTCCAACGCCCCGGGACTAACCAGCCGGCTGGAAACTACCTCCTGATCGGAAAGGGAGTCGGCGTCGGAGTCGGCGTGGGAGTTGGAGTGGGAGTGGGGGTTGGAGTCGGAGTTGGAGTGGGCGTCGGGCTCGGCGAGGGGAACGGCGTCGGGCTCGGCGACGGAAACGGGGTTGGAGACGGGGACGGGAATGGCGTCGGACTGGGCGACGGGAACGGCGTCGGGCTAGGCGAGGGGAACGGGGTTGGTGAAGGGGTCGGGGTCGGTCCCGGCCCGCAGGAGCCAGCGGGGCACCCGCATTGAAGCGTTACCGTCGTGTTCGAGGCCAACAACGGATTGAGAATGCAGGGGGTGCCCACGGCGTTGCCACGGCAGCCTCCGCTCCAACCTGCGAGCACTTCGTTTCCCGTGAACGACGCGGGAGGACCGAGGATCGCTGTGATCTGAACAGTATCGCTGCAAGAGACCGTGAACACACCCGTGGAGGTCACGAGGCCGGCTGCGCCGCCGCTGACCGAAGCCTTGCAGGGGTTGAATACGCCGCCAGGGGGATTCACGGAGACCTGAAGCTGGCACAACGCAGGAGGCGTTGGCGTCGGGATGGGCGTCGGAGTTGGAGGCACCGGCGTTGGCGGAATTGGCGTGGCCGTCGGAAGCGGTGTCGGCACCGGAGTCGGCGTGGGTGTCGGGGGGAGCGGCGGAACGGGAGTGGGTGTTGGAGTTGGAGTTGGATTAGGAGTGGGGTCGTCGTTCACCACCTCCGTAACGATGACCGGGGCCAGGCCGGCGCCGACGCTGACCAGTGGACCGACAAGGTTGAGTCCGAGATTGGCGAAGCCCGCCGGCGCCCCAGCGAGACCGCCGCTGCCGAGGACGGCCAGACCCTGGGTAGGCGCTCCTGCGGGAGCAGAGAAGGCGCCGCCCCTGCAAGCCTCTCCACCACTAAGGACCCTCGTGACGATTTCGCGGGTTCTCGACTCGGTGAAATCGGCGAGCGTGACCTGGATGTAGTAGGTGACCTCGACGATGCCGGACCCTTCCTTGATCTTCGGGAGGAAGGCCCGGTGCGTAGGAGGAACACCTGGATCAATCGGTTCCGGCTCGTTGAAATTCACCCAACGGCGCCTTATGTCATCGCCCTCGGTGGTGGCTCCCGGATTAGCTGGATCAGGAGCCATCTTCCACTTGTACCGCGGGAAATCGCCGGACAGGGTCTGGAATTCCGTATAGAACCACTCGTCGCTCAAGTTCGACTTGAAGTACAGGCGCGCGCTGACCACCGAGCCGGCAGGCTGGAAGGTGGTATCGAAGACAGGAAACTCGTTCTGGGCGACGCAGCCGATCGGGTTGTGGAAAATCGACGTGCCGCCTTCCTGTACGAGGGCGCGCGCCATTTCGATATTCGCGGACGCGAAGCGCCCGGCGCTCACCTGAATCAGAACCGGCGCCCGGCCGATCGCCAGACCTCTTACCCCCGAGCTTGAAACGACGTAGGACCCGTTGGGCAGGGACAAGGAGTAGGACCCGTCCCGAGCCGTTCGCGCGGTGTACGACTGGCCGGTGGCGACGTTGACGAGGGTCAGGGGAATGCCCTCAACCGCCTGGAGGTTGATCAGGACCCGGCCCTTGACTCCGCCCTGGGTGGCCCCGAGCAGCACCTGGGCCGACAGCAGTCCGACGGTCAGAAATGCCGCGACGGTGACTTTGTATCTCATCGACCTGAACCTCCCTCTTCCCAAACGACGATCTCAACGATCCGCGGATTCTAGCCGCAGTCTCAGCCTCCGGGTCAACCGCGCCGGGCTACAGCTCCTTGAGCGCCTCGAGGGCCTTGTTGAACCGGCCCGCGTGCGAGCGCTCCGCCTTCGCGAGGGTCTCGAACCAGTCGGCGATCTCCAGGAAACCCTCCTCCCGGGCGATCTTCGCCATGGCCGGATACATCTGCGTGTACTCATACGTCTCGCTCTCCACGGCCGCCTTCAGATTGTCCCTTGTGCCGCCGATCGGGAGCTGAGTGGCCGGATCCCCCACCTTGCGGAGGAAGTCGAGGTGACCGAACGCGTGTCCCGTCTCCGCCTCCGAGGTGTCACGAAAGAGGCCGCCCACTTCCGGATACCCTTCTATGTCCGCCACGCGGGCGAAGTAGAGATAGCGCCGGTTCGCCTGACTCTCGGCGGCGAACGCCTCCTTGAGGTTCTGGTGCGTCTTCGAATCCTTGAGGTCCATGTTTCTATCCTTGAAAGTGCTTCAGTCTCCGTGCCCGGTTCGTTCGCCACACCGATTCTCGCCCAGATCACGAAATGAGAGGCGATAATCCGGGAATGGCAATCGCTCTGGCGTGCATGGATGACCTCATGTTCCTCTCGAAAATCATGGAAGCCACGAAGGCGCTTTCGATCCCCCTCCGTTCGTTGAAGACGGCCGAGAAGCTCGTCGCCGCCTGCAGGGAGGACGTCGATGCGATTGTCTTTCTGGACCTCGACGACCAGCGGCTCGACGCCATCGCCCTGGCGAACGCGATCAGGTCCGCGGAGCCGAGAGTAGCGGCAACCATCTACGCCTTCGTGTCCCATGTCCACGAGGAACGTATCCAGGCCGCCGACGCCGGTCTCTTCGACCAGATCTTCTCGAGAGGACAGTTCGTCCAGGTGCTGCCGACCTTGCTGGGCGCTTCTCGGCGCTAGCGCAGGCCGAGTTCCTGGAGAGCTCCGCTAACGCGGAGCCTCCCAGAGCAGAGTCGCTCCCTTCGGTCGCTCGTCTGTCACTTCGGCCCCGCAGACCTCTACGACGGTTTGCGGGGCTCTCCCATCAGAACGAAGAATTCGACCTGGACCTTCTCATCGTCCTCGGCGGAGAGTTCCCGCTCGACCGCCGCCGAATCGAACGTGGTGATGGCCTCGATGAAGCTCTGGAGGTCGCTTTGGACCAGCACATCCGCCCGCGTCCAGACCACCGCGGCCGGCATCTTCACCTTGTCGAGGAAATCAGCGAAAGCGTCAATGAAAGAGTCCCAGGTGTTTCCGAACCTCGGGGAGAATTCAAAAGCGGTGGCCGCGGCGGCGAGGAACGTGATCTTGTCCCTGGCCCGGTCCCCCTCGAGCATGTGGAGAGAGAATCCGGCCCCTTTGAGCTTTTGCACCACCTCCGCCGCTTTGGCGGTCTCAACGACATGAATCGACCGTCCCCGAAGTCCCGGCAGCAGCTTCCCCAGATCAATCACTTTCTCTCACCTCAATCGCGGTGAGTCTAAACTCACCCACCTTGGCCGGGCGCATCCCGCGCCGGAGGAGCCTCGAATGTCCGAACCCAATGTCCTTCTCTCCATCGAAGGACCCCTCGCGATTCTCACCGTAAATCGGCCGGAGAAGCGCAATGCGCTCGACCTCCGCACCGTCGAGGAGTTCCACGGCGCGCTGGCCGAGATCGCCAACGCCCGCTGCACCGTATTCGTGGTGACCGGCGCGGGCGAGAAGTCCTTCGTCGCCGGGGCCGATATCAACGCGATCAAGGCGCGGAAGCGAAACGATGCGCTCGCCGGAATCAACTCGCGGCTCATGTCCGCGGTTGAGGGTCACGAGGCCATCGCGATCGCCGCGGTGAATGGCTACGCCATGGGAGGAGGCTGCGAACTCGCCCTCGCCTGCGACCTCCGGATCGCTTCTGAAAACGCCACCTTCGGCCTGCCTGAGCCCACGCTCGGGATCCTCCCCGCGGCGGGAGGCACGCAACGCATTCCTCGCGTTGTCGGCCTCGGGCGCGCCAAGGAGATGATCCTCACGGGCGCCACGTGGGATGCCCGAAAGGCGCCCGACTTCGGCCTCGTAAGCCAGGTGGTTCCCCACGCCGAGTTGATGAGCGCAGC
>CAZBTT010000408.1:0-5005 GCA_964494295.1 uncultured Acidobacteriota bacterium | reverse complement strand
ACATCGGCGACCGGTCAGGGTGGCTTAGTGGGGAAGGGACACGAAGGCATGGGGCCTGCATGAATGTGATAGCTGGCAAAGCGTGGAATGCCGACGATGCTGATATGCGTGCTGACAAGATGCCGCGAGCGAGCGCTCTGCTCGTTTCCCTGTTCGTGGCTTCCTGTGGAGGCGGCGCCGCTCCTCTCTCGCCGAGTTCCGCGGCCCCTGTGGCTACTCCGACGCCCGCCGCGTCGGTCGGGGCCGCCGGCGGCACCGTCTCGCTCGCGAGTGGCGCGGTACGGCTGTCAGTTCCCGCGGGTGCGCTGAGCGGGAACGTTGCCATCGAGGCCAGGCTGACCAATGCTGTTCCTCTTGATCCGTGGGTCGTGGGCGGTTCCGCTTACGAGATCTCTCCCTCCTCAGTCACCTTCTCGACCTCCGCCGCCCTGACCATCCGCTACCAGGCCGGACTGCGCCCGTCGGGCACGTCTCCGCAGGACCTTCGCATTCATCGCCTCGTTGGGGCTCGATGGGAGCCTCTCTCCGGAACCAACGATCCAAACGCGTCCGAGGCCAGCGCGCCGATCACGACCGCCGGCCTGTACTCGGTTCGCTGGACCGGGCCTGTCGGTCCATGCTCGCTCCCGGAGGATCGGCAGTTCGACTTCTGGCTGGGTGATTGGAACCTCACGGAGATCACACCGCGCGGCGATGTCTTTCAGGGTACGAACAACATTACGGGAGACGACAGCGGCTGTGTCCTCGAAGAGGATTACCGCAGTGGCGGCCAGGGACGAAGCGTCAGCCTCTACAGCCGCATCGACGGCCGCTGGCACCAGACCTACATCGATTCGATGGGGAATCGACTGATCCTCATCGGATCCTTCGAGGGCGGCCGCATGTTGCTCAACGCCGGCGCCACTCGGTCGTTCTGGCAGCCTGTGGACCGCAACACCGTTCGGTTTGTTCAGGAACAAAGCCGAGACGGAGGCCAGACCTGGACTCCATTCTTCGATTCCCGGTACACGCGCCGGTGACGGATCGAGGGCGTGTCGGCTGCGTCGTCGGAGCGATGCTTTTCACATTTGGATGCAGCGGCGGATCGACGACCCCGGCCGCAGCCTCGACCGCCGCGCCGGTGGCGGACGCGGCCGCCCTCGCCCGTTGCAGTCAGGACTTCGGCGATCCGAATCTGTCGCCGTACCAGCTTCCGTTCGAGCCGGGCCGGACTTTCACGATGTTCCAGGGCTACTGCCCGCCCGATCCGCGCTGGGGTCACAACGGATGGCTGGCCTACGACTTCGATCTCGCGATCGGCGATCGGATCGTGGCGTCCCGCGAGGGAACGGTGACGTTCGTGGAACAGCGCTGGCCGGACAGCGATCGGGTTTGCGGCCATGAGAACTCGGTCTACGTCCTCCACGACGATGGCACCGTGTTCTCCTACATTCACCTCACGCCAAACGGCGCGCTCGTGCGTGTGGGCGATCGGGTTCGGGCGGGTCAGCCGATCGGCATTTCCGGTGACAGCGGCTGCTCGTCCGGCCCCCACCTGCATGTGGCCCTCTTCAAGGATCGCAGCAACTTCAACAAGGAAAACACGCTGCCCCTCAACTTCCACGACGCGTTTGGACCCCTCGACGCGAGGAGAGGGCTGGTTCAGGGCGCGCGGTACTCGGTGCGATCGGCCGGTTCAAGCTGATGTCACGGGCGAGAAGTCCGAAGACCCTGGCCTGGAGGGCCCTGCGGGGCACGGCCGCTTGCCTGGTCATCGCTCTGACGGCGGCCGCGGTCTGGTACGCATGGAAGCGTGAGCCGATCCCTGATCGAGTCGTCGCGTCACGCGTCGACACTAGGCTTTTGGACGCGACCTATTCGGGCCCTGCCCGCCTCGCGCATTTGCGGCTCGCCCAGCTCCGATCGACCCAGGCGGTTCCGGGCATCTCCGTGGCTGTCGGCCGTGACGGGAGCCTCGTCTGGCTCGAGTCGCAGGGCTATGCCGACCTCGAAAGCCGGCGTGAGGTCACGACAGAGTCGCAGTTCCCGATCGGCAGCGTGTCGAAACCCCTCACCGCGGTGGTGGCATTGCGCCTTGCCGAACGCGGCGTCTTGAACCTCGATGCCGACAGTCGGACGTACGTCCCCGGCTTTCCCCCGAAACGACACGTCGTGACCCCCCGTCAACTCTTGTCGCACCAGGCGGGTGTACGTCACTACAACTTCATGATGACCTTCCCATCGTTCTCGGAGATGACGCTCAATCGTCAGTTCGACTCCGTCGGAGAGAGTCTGTCGGTCTTTTCCAACGATGAGCTCCTTTTCGAACCGGACACCGCATTCCACTACAGCACCTACGGGTACACGCTGCTCAGCGCCGTGATCGAGGGCGCAACCCGAACGCCCTTCCTGCGAGTGATGGCCGATGAGCTTTTCGGCCCCCTCCAAATGAGGGCAACCAAACCTGACGACGCGCGCACGCCGAACCCGAAGCGAACCAGGGACTACGCGGCCCTGCTGGGCGACGGAGCGGTGATCGCGTCGCCCCGCACGAACAGCAGCAACAAATGGGCGGGCGGAGGTTTTCGGTCGACTCCTTCGGACCTGGTTCGCTTTGGGATCGCGGTTCTGAAGCAGGAGGTTGTGAACGCCGAAACCGCGGCGTTGATGTTCACGCCAAGAAGACTGCGCAATGGTTCCGTCAACCCCCAGAACTACGGTCTGGGCTTTCGGATCGGCGCTATCCGGCTTCCCGGCGAACCCTCGCGGACGACGCCGATCTACCACCACGGCGGCACCGCCGTGGGCGCCCAGGGCATCCTTCTGCTCGTTCCGGAACGACAGATCGTTGTGGCCATCTGCGGCAACGTTTACGCGGGCGGCTCGGACAAGTTTCTTCAGGCGGCCGCCGACATCGCGAGGATGTTCATGGCCGGGTCCAAGTGATGCGACCCGGGGACCGTGTCTTTGGGCGTGGTCGCCCGTCAGTGGGTGCGCAGGGCGCGAATCGGGCGGCCGGGCATCGGGCTGCCGAGGAGGACCTGGACGCCTTGTAGCGTTGCGTGAGTGGCGAGTTTGCCCAGACGGACGACGGGAGTCCCGTTCACGACGACGTGGAGGATGCCTTCCGACGCGGCGGCCGCATTGGTGTAGGTCGAGCGATCGATCACGGTCGCTGGATCGAACACGGTGAGATCAGCGTAGGCGCCCAGGCGGATCCGCCCCCGGTCCCGCATTTCGGGCGTGCGTGCTTCCAGCCGGCGCGCCGGGTCGAGGGTCATCCGGCGCAGCGCGTCTTTCAGCAAGACGACCTTCTCCTCGCGCACGTACCGGCCGAGGATGCGAGCGAAGGTTCCGGTGGTTCGAGGATGGGTTGGATGGTCATCGGCGTCGCGTCCGCCGTCGCTCGCGAACATCGGCAGAGCGTCGGCGATTCCTTTTCGAAGCGACTCCTCGGAGTTGGAGTGCGAGATCACGGATCCGCCGAGAGCCCGGTACTTCGTGAATGTCTCGCGGGTGAGGAACTCCCCGGTGGCCGCCCATTGGAACCTCGAGAAGCGGTCGTCGGGCCACTCCGCGAAACGGTCATAGAGCGCCGACTGAATCAGAGAGGCGCCGGCGGTGTAGGGATAGACCTCGGTTGTGACGTCGACCTTGAGGCCGCGGGCCTCGCGGACGGACGCGAGCCACGTGTCGACCTCGTCGCCGGCGGTGCTGTTGATGTGCGCGATGTGAAGGGCCGCTCCGGTTTCGGCGGCGAGGGCGAGCGTCGACTTCAGGTCGGCAGCGCCGCCGCGCAGGTGCCCGTGAATGAAGGCGCCTCGCTTTGCCGCGAGGCGGAAGAGAGCAGCGATCTCCTCAGGTGAAGCGCCAGGGGTGTACGCGAGGCCCATGCCGACGGCCAGACCGCCGGCGTCGAGTCCCGCTTCGACTGCCTTCAGGACCTCGGTCACCTGAGCCGGCGAGGCGGGGCCGCGGCCCGGGCCGGTGGGCAGCATGAAACCGCGGTCGCCCAGGACCTGCATGCGAGCGCCGATGTGTCCGGCGCCCACGCCGAAGTTGATCAGGCGCGCCGGACCCATCATGCGGTACCACGCATCGACGTCGGGCGTTCCGACTTCGAGTTCGAACGCGCTCGTGACGCCGTCGAGGGCGGCGAAGCGGTGGCTGTTGTCGCCGTGGGCGTGGCGGTGGATGTCGATGAAGCCTGGACTCACGACGAGGCCACGGGCGTCGATGGTCTCGGCGGCGCTCAAGGGATCGGTTCCAATCACGACGATGCGGTCGGCGCGGACGCCGGTATTGCGAACGGCGTCGAGCCCGGACTCCGGGTCGATCACCCGACCATTCAGAATGACGAGGTCGAGGCGGTCGGAGGGCGCGGACCGGTGGGAGGGCGGTTGTGCGGCGGCGGCGCCGACGGCGCACATCGCCACGAGAAGGCAGGCGGAAGATCGTTGGTTCATGTCTCCAGAAACGCTTCTCGCGGGCGCCTGGATCCCCTGTCGGTGTCCGCTCCGTTCGGTCAGGACACGTTTCTTCGCGAATCCTTCGCGTGACTGCGGAACTCGGCGGGCGTCACGCCTTCGAACCGGCGGAAAGTCGCGTAGAAGGCCGACCGGGACTTGAAGCCGGCGGCCTGCGCGATGCCCTCGATCGTGAAATGGTCGTTCGAGGGATTGAGGAGTTGAGCCTTGGCGTCGCTGATGCGCGTCTGGTTCAACAAATCGTTGAACGAGTCTCCGCCGTGGTGGTTGAGCGCTTCCGAAAGCAGGTGAGGGGTCGTGTGCGCGGCTTCCGCGAGGCCCCGCACCACGAGGGCCTGCGCACCCGGCTCGAGAAGCTGCACGAGGGGAACGGCGACTTCGCGCGCCTCGCCGAGGTCATCGCGTTCGGCAGAGCAGCGCGCAAGGACAAGAAGTCCGCGGTGGCGTGCCTCCGCGAGGCCTCGCGCCTGCACCTCGAGAAGCTCGGCGACGCCGCGGCCGCGGCCGACGTGCTGCAACGCGCGCGCGCGGTCGCCCCC
>CAZBTT010000407.1:0-5012 GCA_964494295.1 uncultured Acidobacteriota bacterium | reverse complement strand
CTCCGCGTTCGCGTCGGCGACGGTGACGCCGGGCTTGAGGCGGCCGACCACGTAGTAGCTGTGGTAGCGGCGGTTGGAGGCGACCTCGGGCGTGACCGAGAAGGGGGCGATCACCTCGGCGCCGGGTGGGAAGTTCATCTCCTTCGGCAACACGCCGATGATCGTGCGAGGGACGGCGTTGATGGTGATGGTGGAACCGAGGATGCCCGGGTCCGATCCGTAGCGCCTCACCCAGAGGCCATGACTGAGCACCGCCACCCGCTCCTTGCCCGGGTCGCTCTCTTCGGGCGTGAAGAAGCGCCCGAGATGCGGTTTGAGGCCGAGAGCCTTGAGGATGTCGCCTGTGAACTGGAAGCCCTGGACCCGCTCCGGTACGCCGCCGTCCGTGATGTTCGAGGTCCACCAGCGGTAAAGACCCATCGCTTCGAACGAGGTCTGCTGAGCCTTCCAGTCGACGTAGTTGGCGAAGGAGACTTCGTTCCGCGGGTTCTTCTCGGACGAGTCCCAGACCGAGACGAGACGATCGGCCTCGGGATAGGGGAGGGGATGGAGGACCAGGGCGCTCAGCAAAGAGAACATGGCCGTGTTCGCGCCAAGGCCGATGGCAAGGGTCAGGATGGCCACGGCCGCGGGGCCGCGGGAGCGCGGCCACATCCGGAGCGCGATCCTAATGTCACGGGCGAGGTCGTGCAGCCACGCGAAGCGGAACTCGTCGCGGGTGTATTCGCGGGCGCTCTCGACGCTTCCAAACTTCAAGTAAGCGGCGCGGCGCGCCGCTTCGGGGGACATTCCGCCGCGGAGGTTCTTCTCGATCTGCTGTTCGATGTGGAACTGAATTTCCTCACTCAGCCGGCGGTCGAGATCGTCGCGGTCGCTCACGCGTGCACCGCCTTGAGAACCAGGTTGATCGCGCGCGAGAGGCGCTGCCACGACTCGAGTTCGCGGGCGAGGTGCTTGTGTCCGGCCGCGGTGAGCGAGTAGTACCGCGCGCGGCGATTGTTCTCAGTCGTGCCCCAGCGCGAGGTGATGAGGCCTTGTCGCTCCAGCCGGTACAGGGCGGGGTAGAGCGTGCCCTGGCCGAGGCAAAGCACCTCCTCGGACCAGTTTTCGATGCGTTCGGTGATGCCCCATCCGTGCATCGGCTCCAGGGTCAGCGTGCGCAGCACCAGCATGTCGAGGGTTCCGCGGAGGATCGCCTCGGTTTCGGGATCGACGGGCAGGATCTTGGGGGGCATCGCTTCTCCTTTGGACAGTCGAAGGGAGTGTAGGAAGGACTCCTTTCGATTGTCAAGGGGAGAAGTTTCTCGCGTTCAAAGGGTTGGAACTTTTCTCCAAAGTGCGCGTCTAAGGGTTCATGTTTTCACCGACTCTCGATTCGAGGAGCGCCGTGTGCCTTCTGGCCCTGATCACTTTGGTCCCGGGCCCCCTCGCCCAGGCTCAATCCGGGCCGCCATCGACACCGGCCGCGGCCAGGGCCAGGGCAGGGGAGATCGACCAGAAACTCGACGCGCTCTTCTCGAAGGCCCAGGCCGACGGCCGCTTCAACGGGTCGGTGCTGATCGGCCGCAAAGGGAAAATCCTGCTGCGCCGCGACTACGGCATGGCGTCGTTCGAGAACGGAATCCCCGTCACGTCGAAGACGCGCTTCAAGATCTTTTCCACCACGAAGCACTTCACGGCGGCGGCGATCATGCTGCTCCAGGACCAGGGGAAACTCTCGGCCGCGGACCCATTGAGGAGGTTCTTTCCCGAGTTTCCCGCCGAGTGGCAAGGCGTCACGATCCGCCACCTCCTCACCCACTCGAGCGGGATACCCGACTTCACCGAGACGCTGCTCAGCGTTGCCGTGCCCTCCCAGGCCGGAAGTGTGGTCGAAGCAGCCAAGGCGCTCAAGGACAAGGCGCTGATCGCCGCGCCCGGCGAGCGTTTCGCGTACTCGAACGCGGGGTACACCATCCTCGGGGGCGTGGTCGAACGGGCCAGCGGCACGACCTATGAGCGCTATCTGATCGACCACATCCTCGCTCCCGCCGGCATGTCGCGTTCGGGAGTCGAGCAGGGCGTCTTCGACGAGTCGCAAAGCCCGCCCCCCGACTTCGGATCGAAGGTCATTGCGGACCTTGCGACCGGATACAACGGCCTTCCCAATGCCTTGAGCGCGACCACCTCGAAGATGTACGTGATTCAGGGAGCGGGCGGGATCTACTCAACCGCCGACGATCTTTGGAAGTACGACAACGCCCTGAGGCGAGGCGCGCCGATCGCGAAGGATACTCAGCAGCGGATGGTCGACGAAGCCTTCGCGCCGCCCAACATGGCGAAAATCGGCTACGGCTGGCTGGTCCGACAGCGGCACGGCCGTCAGATGATCAGTCACAGCGGGGGCAACAACGGTTTTTCGATCGAGTACGCGAGGATTCCTTCCGAGGAGATCTGCGTCATCATCCTCTCCAACCTCGGCTTCGTGAACCCTGAGGGCCTCCGCGACGAGGTGCTGGGCATTCTCCTCGCGGAGTAGCGCATCGCCCGCCGCCGCTGGCTGTACGATTGACCGGAATGGCGGTTCGGATCGGGCGTACTTGCGAGTCCTGCGGTTTCGACAACGCGGAGGTGGGTCACGACTGTCCGCTGTGCGGGCTGTCCGCGGTGACCATGGCTCCCTCGGGCGACGCGCCAACCCTCGCACTCGCCCAGACCACGTCGAGCGTGGAGTTCGACCCCGCGCACACGCCGATGTTCGCCGGGCGGTACCGCATCGAGGAACTGCTCGGGAAGGGCGGCATGGGCGACGTCTACCGTGTGCGCGACACCGTCGGCGGCCGTGACCTCGCGCTCAAGATCCTCCGCCGCGACGCGGGGAGCCAGTCGAAGGGGCTCGATCGTTTCCGGCGCGAGATCGCGGTGCTCACGAAGCTGCGGCATCCCGCCATCCCCGCGATCTTCGATCACGGTGTGGAGGGTTCGCACCTCTACTTCGTGTGCGAGATCGTGCGCGGCCAGGACCTTCGGATGGAACTGCGCAGGCGGGGTCTCTTCCCGGTGAAGGACGCGGTCGCGCTCGCCGCCGTGGTCGCCGACGCTCTGGCCGCGGCGCATGCGGAGGGTGTGGTCCATCGCGACGTCAAACCGGCGAACATTATGGTCGCCGACGACGGCTCGATCCGGCTCGTCGACTTCGGTCTCGCCCGGCCCGAGGGCATCGACGTCGAGCGCGTCACCCAGACCGGCGAGTTCGTGGGCACGCCCGCGTACATGTCGCCGGAGCAATTCGACGCGCGCACGGTGGACGCCCGCACCGATGTGTACTCGCTCGGCGTTGTTCTCTTCGAGATCCTCACCGGGCAGGCGCCCTTCAGCGCCTCGTCGGTGATGAGCATGGCGATGAAGCACCTCAAGGAAGCGCCGCCCGCGCCGAGCGTGTCCCGGCCCGACCTGCCGCCCTGGCTGGACCGGCTGGTGCTGAAGTGCCTCGAGAAAGAGCCCTCGCGGCGATTCGCCACCGCGGCGCTTCTGGCCGAGGAGCTTCGCCTGCCGAGGACTGCCGCGGTCAGCCGTCCGCGCAGGCTTCCCTCGGGCGACAGTGTGATGCAGGCGGAGAGTGGCGCCGCGGAATGGGCCCTGGTTCTCGCGGCCGCCGGCGAAAAGGAAGGTTGGACGGCCGGGATGGGCCTTCGTTTCGAGGATCGGATATTCCGGCTGGTCCGTGTCGATCCTCCGGGGACTTTCCGCAAGGGTTTGTGGACGTACCGGTTTACCCCCTGGCCGGAGGGCGAAGTGATCCGCCGGCTCGTGGACTACGACACCCGCTCCTGACCGCGCCCGGCACCGGATCGGGGTAAGGTATTGCCCCCTCTCACGGAGATCACAAAGAACCGATGGCCAGTATCGACGTCCTTCTCAAAGTCGCGGTGGACCAAAAGGCGAGCGACCTCCACCTCTCGGTGGGCATGCCCCCGATCCTGCGGCAGTTCGGCGAGTTGAAGAAGCTCCCGTACCAGCCGCTCACCGCCGATCAGACCTCCAAGCTCGTCAACGAGATCCTCACCCCGGAGCAGCGCGAGAAACTCGCAGCCGACTGGGAGATCGATTTCGCCTACGAGATTCCGGGCCTCGCGCGTTTCCGCTCCAACGCCTTTCAACAGAGAAAGGGGCTCGACGCCTGCTTCCGGGTGGTGCGCACGGTGCTGCCCGGCTTCGCGGAACTCGGTATTCCCGAGATCATGAAGAAAGTCTGCGAGAACCATCAGGGCCTGATCCTCGTGACTGGCTCGGCCGGTTCGGGCAAGTCCACCACCCTCGCCGCGATGGTGGATCTCATCAACACCCACACCGCGCATCACGTGCTGACCGCGGAGGACCCGATCGAGTTCGTCCACCCCATCAAGATGGGGGCGGTGAACCAGCGGGAGCTCAACACCCACACCAAGTCCTACGGGAACGCCATCAAAGCCGCGCTGCGCGAAGACCCCGACGTCA
The DNA here is from genome assembly GCA_964494295.1 of uncultured Acidobacteriota bacterium. Lineage (GTDB taxonomy): Bacteria > Acidobacteriota > Vicinamibacteria > Fen-336 > JAGNNV01 > JAGNNV01. The sequence goes on along the minus strand of CAZBTT010000407.1, from coordinate 536 downwards.
TCATGGTCGGCGAACTGCGCGACCTCGAGACCATCTCGCTCGCGATCAGCGCGTCGGAAACCGGCCACCTCGTCATCGGATCGATGAACACCTCGTCGGCCCACAAGACCATCGGCAAGGTCATCGACTCATATCCGGCGGCGCAGCAGAACCAGATCCGCGCGATGCTAGGCGAGTCGCTCAAGGCCGTCTTCTAGCAGCGTCTCCTGCCCCGCGCCGACGGCACGGGTATGGCCCTCGACTACGAACTGCTCCTCGGCAGCACGCAACTCGCGAACCTCATCTAGGACGGGAAGACGTTCCAGATCCCGAACATCATGCAGATGGGGAAGGGCCAGGGGCTGCGCACGATGGACGATTCGTTGCTCGAACTGCTCAAGGCCGGGACCATCACCCTCGAAACCGCGCACAAGAACGCTCTGAACCCGAAGTCGTTTCCGCCTCTCCCCGCGGCCGGGACGCCGGCCGCCCCTCCCGCTGCGGGCGCATCGGCTGCGCCTGCCGCCCCCGCTCGTCCCGCTGCCCCGGGCACGCCG
>CAZBTT010000406.1:0-5012 GCA_964494295.1 uncultured Acidobacteriota bacterium | reverse complement strand
CCGCCGGCCCGTTGCCGCCCCAAAGTGCTCGTCCCGGCATTCCGCTCGCCCTTCCTTTGTCGGTCCCGAAGTCTAGCGTTCGGCGGGCGGGCTCGACCTGCCTGCGACGAAAGGGCCAGGAGCCCCTTCCGCTGCGCAGGCTCCTAGTCCCTTCGACACCCGAACGGAGCGCCGTCTGGTGGCCAGGAGCCCCTTCCGCCGCGCGGGCTCCCAGTCCCTTCGACACCCGAACGGAGCGCCGTCTGGTGGAGCGCGAAGCCGCCCCTTGGGGGCCAGGAGCCCCTTCCGCTGCGCAGGCTCCTAGTCGGTCCTGAGCGCAAGCCAGGGCTTGACCCGCGCCGCGCGCTGGGCCGGCACGAGATTCGCCAGGGCGGCGACACCGAGAAGCAATCCGGTGGCGCCGAGCCATGCGATCGGGTCGACCGGACTGATTCCGTAAAGCGCGCCCGAGATCGCGAAGCCCGCCATCACCGCGAAGACCGCGCCGACGATCATGCCGCTGCCCGCGACGCGAAGACCCTGGCGCATGATCAGGCCCGAGACATCACCCGGCTGCGCGCCCAGGGCCATGCGCACACCGATCTCCTTCGTGCGCCTCGAGACGGAGTAGCCGATGACGCCGTAGAGCCCGATCGCCGCGAGGAGCATCGCCACCATGCCGACCGCGCTCACGGCCCAGGCGCCGGCCTTCGCCGGGAAGAGGGTGGCCCCCACCTGCTTCTGCATGGTCTGGTTCTGGAGAAACACCAGATTCGGCTCCATCGCGAGGAGTTCCTTTCGGATGGCGGCGAGGAGCAGGCCCGCGTCGCCGCTCGTGCGCGCGAGAACCTCATACCCATTTTGCGGCCGTTGCGAAGCCGCGAAGTGGATGTAAGGCGTCTCCTTCTCGCCCACCGTGTTCACTCGGTAGTTCGCGGTCACCCCGACGACTTCGAACTCCGGTCCGTCGACCGTGCGTGTCCGGAAGCGCTTTCCGATCGCATCCTGTTCCGGCCAGTGCTTTCGGACGAACGCCTCGTTCACCACGACCACACCCGGCGACTGGGGCGTGTCGGCGGCCGTGAAGCCGCGTCCACGGAGGATGGGCACTCTCAGGGTTTCGAAGTACTCGGGAGTCACTCGCGTGACGTCGGTCGAGATGCCCCGATCGTCGGGCAGGGCGCGCTCGGGAAAGAAGATGGAGTTGCGGTTGTAGTTGATCGAAAACGGCGATCTCTCGGTCAGCGCCACCGACTCCACGCCGGGAATCGCGCGCACCCGCGGCACCGCCTGCTCCCAGAACGCCTTCCCGCGCTCGGCGGAATAGCCGATCATGTCGAGTTCGGCGGAAAGGACGGCGACGCCCTCCGTCTTGAAGCCCACGCTCGTCTTCTGCGCGCTCAGCAGACTGCGCGAAAGGAGGCCCGCGACGACGAGAAGCACCGTCGTCACCGCCATCTGCGAGGCGACCAGAGAGTCGCGCATGGTGAAGCGCTTCCGGCTCGCCGCGACCACGGCCACGTCGCCTTTGAGTTCGCCCACCAGGTCGAGCTTCGTGGCCTTGAGAGCGGGAGCGAGTCCGGCGAAAACACCCGCGATCAAAGTGACGAACATCTAGAAGCCCAGCACGCGCAGATCCATCTCGAGGCCCACGGAGAGGGGTATGGGAATCGGCAGCGTCATCGCCATGGCGCCGCGCAGGAGGAGCCACGCGAGGCTCAAACCGGCGAGCGAACCGAGGAGAGCCATCACCGTGCTCTCGGTGACGAGCTGCCGCACGATGCGCCATCGATTCGCGCCGATGGCGAGCCGGATGCCGATCTCCTTTTGCCGGCCGGAAGCGCGGGCGAGCAGCATGCTCGCCACATTGGCGCAGGCGATCAGAAGGACGAGGCCCACCACGACCATGAGACCGCTCGCGATGGGCATGAGGGCGCGGTCGGCATCGGGATGGATGTGGACGTCGCTGGTCCGCATCACCGAAACCTTGCGGTTCTTGTTGGTTTGCGGATAGGTGGTGGCGAGCTGGTCGGAGAGGAGGGCCATGTTCGCGGCCGCCTGCGCGACCGTGGCCTCGGGTTTGAGCCGGCCCTTGACGAAGAGCCAGCGCTGTCCGCGGCGGTCGAGGCGCGAGGTTCCGGTGGGAGAAGGCACCACGTCTTGAATCCCGCCCGGCTCGACGTCGCCCACATGTGCGACCGCGGTCCAGAGCTCGGGAGAAAGCATGGGCAGCATCCCGGTGAACCCCTTGGGCGCCACGCCCACGACGGTGTAGGGCTCGCCGTGGATGCGAAGCGTCTGGCCGAGAGCCGTGGGACTTGCCCCGAAGTCTCGCGTCCAGGCCCGATGCGAGAGCACCACGACCCGACCGGCGCCCGGGACATCATCCTCCGGCAGAAGCGTGCGGCCGAGCAGGGGCTTGACGCCGAGAACCTGGAAGTAGCTCCCCGTCACGACCTCGCCCATCAGGAGCCGCGACCGGTCGCCCATGCTCAGGGCGGCGATGGAAGGGCTGTAGGCCATCATGTCGCTGAACACCGCGTTCTGCGCCTTCCAGTCCACGAAGTCGGGATACCCGCTCGTGGCGTAGGTGTCGCCGTCGGTGCTGCCGGTGTAGATGTCCACCAGCCGGTCGGGCCGCTCCACCGGCAAAGGCCGGAACAGCAGGGCATCGACCAGGGTGAAGAGGGCGGTATTGAACCCGATGCCGATCGCGAAAGACGCCACCGCGAGGAGCGTGAAGGCCGGGCTCTTGCGGAGCCAGCGGAATGCGTAGCGGATGTCGGCCAGGAGCGTTTCGAGCATATGGGTCCTTCCTTGCCTGATGGTTACGGACCGCGGGCGAGCGAAGTTCCCTCCGCCCTGAGCCGGCAGCGTCAGTCGTTCTTCGCCGGGGGCGGCGCGGGCGTGGCCAGGCCGAGTTCCTTCTGGAGGAACGAGGCCCGGTCCGCGGCAATTTCGGGCAGCTTCATGTCGTGGTCCGCTTCGTAGACCTTGCGGTTCCTCGTTCCCGCCGCGTTCGCGACCATCCCCCCCTCGACCCGCGATACGTAGACATCCTTCGCGCCGAACTGAAGAAAAGTCGGCGCATTCTTCACCTGGCGCAGGTAGTCGGTGAGTTCCAGCATCGCGTTCTGCTTGAGGTAGGCGGCCCGCGACTTCGGCTGGGGTCCGAGGAACGCCCAGTCGTTGAGACTCGGGACGACCGCGACATAGACGTAGGCCTTCGCCCGCTGATCGACGCCCGCCATCATCATCGAGTACATGCCTCCGTAGTCGTGACCGACGAGGCCAACCCTGGCCTTGTCGACGTTCGGCTGCGCGAGCAGGAGATCCATGCCTCGGCGCAACGCGATCACCTGTTTGATCGAGTTCGCGTAGTCCTCTTCGGGCACACGTTTGCCGAACCAGTCCGGGTTGACCGCGGTGGACCACATCGTATCGACGAGCACGGACACCACACCCTGCGAGGCGAGCTTTACCGCCTCGTTCAGGAACTGCGTGCGGTTCGTGGTCTCGGGCTCGCCCAGCCAGTGGACCCACAGCACCGCGGCGAAAGGACCCTTGCCCTCGGGCGTCACGATGTAGGCCGAGATGTCCCTTCCCATGAGGGCGTTGAAGGTGACGTCGCGAATGGAAACGCCCTCGCGTTTCTCGACGCCCTTCTCGACCACGCCCAGCGGAATGGCCGCGTCGTAGTTGAAGAGGGCGCGCTGGGCGGCGAAGTCATCGGTCTGGCCGACGGCGGACGTCGCGATAACGGCGGTCAGAACGAGGGCGGCGGCGAGGTTCGGGGGGTTCACGATGGGCAGGTCTCCTTGAAGTGGCGAGACCCTACGCCTCGGCAGTCCTCGCTGCCAAGCCTTTTTTATCGCTTCGGCATCGACTTTTCGGGCATCGGTCCAACCGTTTGGACAACGCCCTTCTCTAGGGTCAGCTTCTCGAGGTCGGCGAGTTCCGAGGGAAGGAAGTCCGTGAAGTTCTCGACGCCTGTCTCCGTCACCACCACCGTGTCCTCATACCGGATGTACAGACTCTCCTCGGGCACCCACAACTGAGGATCGACCGAGAAGACGTGGCCGGGCTTGAGCATCGCGCGATAGCCGCCGACGTCGTGCACCGCCATGCCGACGGTATGCGAGAAGACGCCGCCGCTCGTCTCGAGCATCCGCTTCGCCGCCTGTTCATAGATCGGCTTTGAGAACTTCGTGCTTGCCAAGATCGGATCCATGGCCTGCCGCGCTTCGGCGAGCACGGTCTGAGTGGAGACTCCGGGGCGAATGCGCGTCATCACCGCGTTCCTGTACTCCAAAACGAATTGCAGCAGCTCGCGCTGCCACGCAGCGTACTTCCCGTTCACCGGCCACATGCGGCCGATGTCGCTCACGTAGTAGCGATAGTCGGGCGCGTAGTCCATGAGCACGAGGTCGCCGTCCTTGAGCGTGCTGCTGTTCCGGTAGTAGTGACCGTTGTGGATGTTCGCGGTGCCGGCGGCGGTGATCGACCGATAGCCCTCGAGTTTCGCGTCGTTGAGGAGGTAGATGTAACGCGAGGCGGCATCGAGCTGGTACTCGGTCACCCCGGGCTCGGTGCTGCGGATCGACTCCATCATGCCGAGCCCCGCGATCTGGCTGGCTCGACGCACCAGGGCGATCTCGCGCGGGCTCTTGATCGCGCGCAAGTCATCGAGGATGGGATTCAGATCCTTGATTTCGGCGCGAGGCACGCGGGCCCGCAACAATTCCACGAAACGCTTCTGACGTGAGGTCTGTCCGTCCCAGAAGTCGAGAGAGCGCGCGGTCTCGGCGGCCACGAGTTCTCCGCGGCTCTGCTCGGCTCCCTCGGCGGGAGCGAACTCCGCGTAGATGGCGACGGTAGTGCGCGGCGCGCCGGCGGGGGGAACCCCGAGCGGCCAGTTGTCGCGGGTCATCGCATCGACCGACTGCACGTCGTCGACACCGGTGAGCCGCTTCACCAGATCGACGTCGTTCGCGGAAAGCACTTTGCCCTCGGAGCGCTCGAGCCGCTCGTTC
>CAZBTT010000405.1:2234-5016 GCA_964494295.1 uncultured Acidobacteriota bacterium | reverse complement strand
GTTTCGGTTGTACTGGACCGAGGAGAACAAGCTGGCGATCGCGCTTCGGGACCACGCGACCACCGCCGTCTATGTGAGTGGCTCGCGATGGATCGACGCCGGCCGTCTCAAGGACCCAGCCTCGATCGCACGTCCACGGCCATCGCGGGACGGTGTCGACGGTCTCCGCCGGGAGTTCTGGCGCATGCCGGCCGACGCCGGCGCCGCGGCTCGCGCCAAGGTGGCCGTGATTCGTCCCGGAGCGTCCGGCAACGCCCTCGAGGAGCACAACAGTCGCTTCGGGCCCGCGATCCGATATTGCGACCGAAACATGCTAGCGCCCGCATCGATCAAGGTGGCCGCGGCGGCATTCAACCTCGGCGTGTTCGCCGGCGCCGCTGGGCTGAAGGACGGCGCCGCCGTGACGAATTGGAACGGGCACTACAACGGCTTCAATATCCGCTATGACTGGACGGCCGCGGGCGGAGCCTGCCCGACCCTCAAGCTCGGCCGCGTGAACGCGCGGCCCGCCCTCTCCTTCGACGGCGCCGCGAACCGGATGGACCTGACGACCACGACGGCGAACGCTCTGACCGCCGCGGCGTTCCAGATATGGGTGGTCTTCCGAGTGCGCTCGATCGGTACCAACTCCGCGAATCCATTCGATAACGAGTGCCTGATTACCGACAGCCTCTCGACGTTCGGGATCTTCTTCCGCAGCAACGCCGGCGTTCACACGATCAACGGCTGGACGCACGACGGGGCGTATAAGGTGCCGACCGCGAAGGTCATCGACCTGAACAAATGGTACGTGGTGAGGTGGCGTCTCGCCGCCGGATTCGGGGCACTCGCACTCAACGACTCGTCGGGGATCTCCGAGAGCGTCATCGCGAGCGGAAACCTATCGAGCGTGGCAGGGACCCCCCGGATCGGCGCCAACGCCGCCCTCACCCAGTTCTTCGATGGCGACATCGCGGAGGTCGACCTGTTTTCCGCTGGGACGCTTTCGAACGCTGGCTTGTGGCCCCCCTTCACCTCCGGCGGCGCCCTCGAGTGGCAGCACTTCGATGACCTGACCCGGGACTACGGACTCTAAGAATCATGGCAATCACTGGCGCGATCCTGGGACAAGGCCTCCGCGCGGCGCGCGAGGTCGCGCATCGCGAACTGATCGATCGATCTGTGGACGCCGGACTGATCGAGTTCAGCGCCCCGGATCTTTCGGCCTGGGCGATCGCGCCCGACGAGATCGTCAACGTCTCGTGTGCCGTCGAAGGATGGGGCTCCGCAAATGGGCGCCGGAGGATCGGGCGCCTGCGATCTCGAACCATGGACGGTCGCAAGAACGTGAGGCTTCAGATCGAGGACCTCCACGGAAATCAGAGGATCGGGCTGCTCGACGTTGCCGAGAGTCCGATGGGCGCCAACCTGTTCGCCGACGGCGTCGGTGCGATCCTGCCCCACGCCGGCGGCGGCGGGTTCAACGGCGCCGGGTTCTTTCGCGCGTCGCCGCTTTGGCTCTGGGATGCTGTCTCGCAAAGAGTTGTGCGCGCGCCGATCGGCGCCCCGGCGGTTGAGGCCGATGGGCTACCGCTCGAGCGATCGCGCGCGAACTTCCTCCTGAACTCCGGCTTCGGCCTAGGGCTGGCTTCGTGGTCGACGTTCGGCGTCGGAGTGAACGGCTCGGCTATAGCACTGCAGAGCGCGACGGACACGACACCGCTTTTCGACCCAGCGGCCGGAGCAGGGATGCCCTACAGCATCCTGATGACGGCGGGGAATCCGCACGCCGCGAACCTCGTCATGCATCAAGTCAGCTCGAGCGTGCTGGCCAACAGGTGGCTCGCGATCTCCTTCGACTACAAGAACGACGTCGCTGGCCCCCTGTGCTACTTCGTGATTCGGACCCTTGACGGGTTCTATTGGAACGGAGCGGCGTTCGCCGCGCCCGTCTCCTTCCTGCCCCTACCCGACCGCACAGCGCACGGGCCACGCCCCGAGCGGGTCGCCCCGATTCCAACGGGAGGTACAGCCTCAACCTTCGACATCGGACTGTGTCTTCCGATCGGTGGCACCGCGTCGCGGACCGCGCGAGTGTTTCATGTTCAATGCGAAGTCGCGCGGATCTCCAATTCCCGAATTGTCACCGGCGCGGCCTATGACATCCGCGAAGAGGCCGACTATTGCTACGCCAACGAGGCGGGCCGTCGTTCGTGGCCCGCGGTCCGCGGAACCGCGATCTTTAAGGGAACGCCGAACTGGAACACGTCGCGGGCCGAGGACTCGCTCCTCCACTTCCTTTCGGTGGCCTACGATTCCAACAACGAGATTGCGATCTACTACGATGGCATCAACTCGACCAAGGATCGTGTGGTCGCAACCCGGAAGGCGGCCGGCTCGAGCTACACCGCGGCCGGCTCTCTCACGGTCGTCGAGGACGTCCCCCTTTTCGTCGTGTTCCGATGGGCCTCGGTGGCCGATGGAGAGCTCGACGCGCTCTACGGCGCCGCCGGCGGCGGTGGCTCGAACTTCGACGTCTGGGCAGGATCCGCCGGCGCCGTGACGCGTCTGGCCAATTCATCCTCACCCGTCCCGGCCGAGTCGGCCGACTCTCGGTTCCAGGTGGGCGGAAAGAGCGGCGAGTGTTTCGATGGCCGCTTCGCCATCATGCGGGTCTTTCCAAACGTTCTTAGCGACCAGGAGCTACTCCGATGGTGCATCTAGTCCTTGCCGGCGAGGCCGCGAACTCGATCTACCGGGCAGAACTCCCCCCGACCGTTGCACCGGCCGCACACGTCAACTT
>CAZBTT010000405.1:0-2224 GCA_964494295.1 uncultured Acidobacteriota bacterium | reverse complement strand
CCGTCAACTTCCCGGCTACCGCCCTCTATGACGGCCGCTTGTCGAAGTGGTGGGCGCAGGGGACGCTCGCGGCCGACTCGTACATCAAACAGGACCTCAACCAGGTCAGAAATGGCGGATTCGAGACGTACTCCAGCGGGGCCTTCGCCTCGTGGTCGAACGAGTTCGTCGGCGCCGGCACCGTAACTCAGGAGGCGGCCATCATCCTGAGCGGGACATACTCCGCGAAACTCACGGTCGCCGCCGGCGGCGGATCCGTCACCGCAATCCGGCAACCTCTGTTCTCGGTGAGAGCTGGTGCCCGGTGGCGGGGAACGATCGGGCTGAATCCGGGCGTGGGCGGCGCGCTAAAGCTGGAGATATACGACGCACGGTCGGGTTTGTACTTGGATCCGTCGGGCGCCTGGGTGAAGGCGCAGGCGTACCACAAGGTGCAGGCGCCCACGGGCGGGTACACGATTCACCCTCTCGCGTTTCGGGTCCCTTCGCGCCGGATCTGTGGGGCGAACATCACAACGATCCGTTTGCGGGTGGTCGCGGACGTCCCCTCGACCGTGAACTACATCGACGAGCTTCGGGCGTGGCCGGAGACGAACCTCGTCTTGCTGGCTGGTCACAACGTCTACGCCGGCATGCCGGTGCGGTTGCGCTCGAGCACGGACGGCTTCGTCGCCAACAACGTCTTGGTTGCGACGATGCCCCCCCGGCCCGTCACTCAATACGCCTACCTGCCGTCGGCGATCACCGCTCGGCACATACTTCTGGAATTTGGTGGGACTCCCGCGGAGGCGATCCGCGCGTGCGAATTGATCATCGGCTACGCCGATACGCCCGCGGAGTCCCCCGTGTACGGCTTCGAGATCTCTCGATCCCTTCGGCAAATCCGATCCGGGGACCAGAGCCTCATCTTGTCGTCGGCGATCGAGGACGGCGGTGTTCTGCAGTATGAGCCGCACTCGTCCGAGCTGGAAGACTTCGAGGACTTTGTTGCTCGAGCGATCGACGGGAGCCTCACGGTTGTGATCCCTTCAACGGAGCGCGACGAGGTCCTGGTCGGTCGTATCCCGGAGACATGGGCCTATCGCGTCGTCTCCTACGGCATGACGTCGACAGAAATCCCCTTCGAACCTCTCACGTTCCCCCTCTGGACTCCATGACCAAGATCCCCGCCGAAATCGCAACCCCCGAACAAGTGCAGAAGCTCGAGAGAGTCGTCCGCCGGCGCCGCTCGGCCTTATGTCACGATCTCGACCTACCGCCCACGGCCGACGACGCCACGATCCTCGCAAAGGCTCCAGGAACCGTCATCGAGACCGCGCCGGGCCTGGTCGCGTCCGCTATTGATCGCGCAATCGAAGACCTGGACGAGAAAGCGGAGGCCCGACTTGGCCGGATCCTTGCTCGAGCAGTTCGTCGATCGACCCGGGAGACTCGTCTCGCCGTCTTCGAACTCCTCAGCCTCGGCGACCTCGACTAGCGATCGCCGCAGAAGGTTCGTGTCTCCGGCATCGTGGCCGGCTCTTCGATCGTGATTCGCCATCGCCCGCTGACGTTCGCGACGTCGACAAGCTGGCGGTTCAGTTCGCAGACCGGCGCCACTCGATCGACCCGCTCCTGGATCTCCGGATCGCCCGGCACGATCGAGAGGTTCCACGTGTCGTCGAACGTGACCACGACCAGGCCGCCCGCCCGGGCCCGAACCTTGACCCATCGCGCGGAGCAGCCGACGGGGAGACCGATCGAAGCCGGGCCGGTGATCGTGTACCGCCAGCGGTTGCGGAAGCCTTTCGCGGAGCGGCCGTAGTCGTCCTCGGAGATGATCCCGCCGAAGACCTCGGCGCCTGGCCAGGAGACCCAAACCGCGCCTGAATACCGCTGAATGGGGGCCGATTCCGGCGCGCGATCGAAAGGGAGATCAGTTTCGCACCCGGCCCCTAATTGGCCCCCACCGCTTTCTCCTCGTTCCTTCGAAGCGCTGTAAACCGCGTGGATACTGGAGCCGACGGCGAGATTTGAACTCGCGACCTGCTGATTACGAATCAGCTGCTCTACCACTGAGCTACATCGGCGACGCCCTCTCGCAGCGCGAACGTAGCGCCTCCTGAGGGGCCGGAATCGTACCACGCCGACCCCGCAGGACGCCCTCGACGCTCAGGGCCTCGGCGATGGGCCACTTACGTGAGGTAGCGCCTGGCCAGGAGGGCCTCCACGCGCAAGGCTTCGG
>CAZBTT010000404.1:4513-5023 GCA_964494295.1 uncultured Acidobacteriota bacterium | reverse complement strand
GGGGGGACCTCCCCGTTGATGGAGGACAGCTCCATGCAGGTCGAGGTCGAGGCCATGCGGAGTCTCGGCGCCGGTCACAAGGACATGCGAGATCCGGAGCACTTCAAGGGCATCGATCTCGATCTCATGAAGGGCTTCGCCGCGAGCCTCGGGGTGAAGCTCGAGATCAAGCCCGAACTTTCGGGTTACGGTGGCCTCATCCCGGCCCTCGACCGCCATGAAGGCGACGTGGCCGCGAGCTCCTTCGCCATCACGCCGCAGCGCCAGACCATCGCCGATTTCTCGACGCCTTACATCCTTCAGTGGGACGTGGCCGCGGTGCGCCCCGACAGCAAGATCCGATCGTTCCAGGACCTTCGCGGGAAGAAGGTCGCGGTCATCGACGGATCGAGCCATCTCGAGCGGCTCAAGACCCTCAATCTCAACCCCACCATTCAGCTGACGAAGTTCGTTCTCGAGGGCTACACCGCGGTGACCGAGGGCCAGGCCGACTACACGCTCATGGAATCA
>CAZBTT010000404.1:0-4503 GCA_964494295.1 uncultured Acidobacteriota bacterium | reverse complement strand
CGGCTCCATCCCACCCAGGGCGCAAACGAGGACCAACGGGACCAGTACTGCGGGACGCTTCATGGAATGATCAACGCAAAACGGGCACTCAGGTCACGGGTATTCGAGACTCGTTCCGCCGAACGTCACTCAGAATCCTCCGGCGGCTCGTCGTCCGGCAGGTCGTCCCGCTCGGCCCACTCCAGCAACGGCGCGAGGTCGAAGACGTGGTCGTCGATGTCGTGGTGCAGGTCGCCGAGGTGGGCGAACCGGTGAGTGCGGTCTACAAGGACCTCCGGGTAGCCGCGCGTGTGAACGAAACCGGGTACGGTATCGCCATGCGCAAAGGAAGCGATCTCAAGGCTCCTCTTGATGCCTACCTGGCGAGACTGCGTGACTCGGGTGAACTCGAGAAGATCCTGTCTCGACACGGCCAGGGCGTGCCCGCGAAGAAGCCGTAGCCTGGCGCGGTCGCCCCCGTCGGGCGATTCGATTGTTATCGTGCGGCGCATGCCGACCAAACGCAGCGCGCCGGGAGTCGCCTACGCTGAACACTGGGACCGGATCGCGCACCGGTGGACCTCCGAAGTCTTCAACACGCTGCTGTGCGCGCGCAGTCCCGTGGTGCGTGAGGGGCTCATGGCGGCGGCGCGAACATCGTCGAACATCGCCGACTTCGGCTGCGGCATTGGAACGTATCTGCCGTTGCTGAGTCGGCTCTTCGATGAGGTCCACGGCTTCGAGCAGTCGCCGAAGTGCGTGGAGATCGCGCGGAAGCGCATGCGTTCGCGGAAGAACGTGCAGGTCGACGTCGCTCATCGCGCCACTCCTTCGATGCGCAATCGGTTCGACGCCGTCCTTTGCGTGAACGTGGCCCTTCACCCCGAAAGGAGCGAGTGGCACCAGGTGCTCCGGTCGATGAAGGCGATGCTCCGGCCGAGGGGACACTTTCTCCTGGTGGTTCCCTCGCTCGAATCCGCGGAGCTTCTGACCCGCGCGCGCCGGCCGCACATCGACCCGCTGGTTCCGGCCGTCAAGCACTTCCGCCCCCCCATCCGCCCCGGCGTCGTGCGTTTCGGCGGCGTGGCGACGAAGCATCACTCCGAGGCGGAACTTCGCTCGGAGCTCAAGGCCCTCGATTTGACGGGCATCCGCCTCAAGAAGGTCGAGTACACGTGGCGCAGCCACGGCATCACACCGGCGCCGGCCCTTCGATCCCTTAAACCGTGGGACTGGTTCGTCAGCGCCCGACGGTCGAGCTAGCAGCCCGCACCGCCGCGCCGCCGAGGGCGAACCACAAGAAGCCCATGTTGGGCGCGAGTTCGCCCTTCACCAGCATCGCATCGACTCTCGATGGCTCGAACCAGTCGAGATCAGCGAGTTCCTCTCCCTGCGCCGCGAAGTCTCCAAGGGTCAAACCGGTCCGGCCGAGGTACATGGCGGCGTGGTACGTCACGTTGATGATTTCGCGATCCAAAGACGCTGCGTAACGAATGTCGCGAACGCCCAACTCGGTGCGCACGTGCCGCGCGCGGATCGGTTGGCCGGTCGGGACGGGCGCGTCGAGATCGGCGACCATCGCGACCCGATCGGCATCGGCCCGCCCGAATAGTTCCTCGTTCGCTTCGCGCAGAAGTGCCAGATCGAACGTCTCCCCCGCCTGGACGTGGCCGCCGACACTCTTGTCCCACAGGCCACCGTTCTCCTTGTCGTCGCGGCGTCGCTGCAGGAGGATTCGCCCATCGTCGCCGACGAGAAGAAGCTGAACCGCGCCCGCGGCATAGCCCCTCGCCTTGGCTTCACCTCGTTCCATCGAACCCACCACGACGCCCGCGGCGTCGTAGACATTCAGCAGTTCGTGAACGCGATCGCTCACTCGGACTTCTTGGCCCGAGTCAGGAACTGAAACATCACGCGGCGCGCGAAGGCCGGCCAGCGTTCGTCGAGGATCGGAACGGCAGCGGTGGCGCCGGGTTCGTTCCACACGTTGGTCGGGCCGGTGACGTCCCACAGCAGATCCGCGCCTTTGAGTCCCGCCGCGGCGAGCGCCTTGTCGGGCTTCCCGCCATTTCCCGAGTACTGATTCGCGTAGACCCTGGTTCGATCTGAGAACGCGCCGACATCGAAGGGACCCTGGCCCGGAAACAGGCTGTCGAGGCCGAGGACGGCGACGCCGAACGAATGGTTGTCGCGTATCTCGTTCTCGGTGACCTCCGTTTCGTCGGCGGCCAGGATGAACACGCCCCCGCCCGAGGGCACTTTCGCCACGATGGCCGCGGGATCCGCGAAGTTCTCGTGGTTGTTGCCGATGATCCGGTTCTTGGCGACCCTGGTGCGTCTGGCTTCCTTCGAGGGATTGCCGGGCAGGGCGAACACCAGAATGCCTCCGGCGTTGTTGTAGACATGGTTCCGTTCGACCCTGGCATCCACCGAGTTCTCGATCTCGATGCCGGTCACGTTGCCGTGCGCGACGCAGTCTTCGACCACGATGCCTTTCGACTGGCCGACATAGATCCCTGCGTCGCGGGCGCCGATCACTTCGACGTGCTGCACCTTGACGAACGAAGAACGCACCGGATAGACGCCATAGAGTCCGGTGTCCTCGAGCTTGAGGTCGCGGATCGTGACGTTCGTGGTCTCCTGCGCGACCACGCCGTTGCCGGTGTAGTGGCGGATTTCGAAGTTCGCCATGGTGAAGTCGCGGCCGGTGGCGATGACCGCGTCGGAGAGAACCCCGTGGCCGTCGAGGGCAGGGCGGGTGGCTGCCGTGCCGTCGCCTCCGATGAGTGTGATCTTGTCGGTGTCGATCGTTATCGATTCGTAGTACTCGCCCGGCTGAACACGAATCACCGAGCCCGGGGCCGCTCGATCCACGGCGTCTTGAATCGACTCGCCCGGCCGGACCACGAACTCGTCCACCGCGGGAGCGACCTTCTTCGAGACGCCGGTGTTGAGACGGGCAGCCACGGCCCGCGCGGGATTGGCGAGGCGCGCAACCACGGGGAGCGTCGAGGGCACGCGGCGAGGCGGGTCGGCGAGGGCGCTCTCGTCGGTCAGCGCATGCAGGAAGGCGATGAGGTCGGTCTTCTGTTGATGAGTGAGGTGGATCGGGCGGATCTTGTCGTCGAGATTCGGCGTCTTCACCCCCATGCCGGGTCCTCCGCCGAGCGCATAGAAGTCGACCACTTCCTCGAGGGTCTGGAACCGTCCGTTGTGCATGTAAGGCGCGGTCAACGCCACGTTTCGCAGCGTGGGCACCTTGAAGGCGCCCTTGAGGCCGGTGCTGCCCGCGATCTCCCCGCGTCCGCCATCGAAAGCCTCATCGTCCAGTTTGGGCACGCCGATGACCTTGAAGTTGGGGCTCGAGAAGGTTGGCAGGGAATGGCACTCAAAACAGCGCGCCTGGCCGGAGCGGAAGATATCGAAGCCCCGGCGCTGCGAGACGGTGAGGGCGGTCCGGTCACCGGCCGCGTAGCGGTCAAAGGGGGACCGGCTCGAAAGCTGGGTCCGTTCGAAGGCCGCGATCGCCTTGACCACGTTCTGAAGGTTGATCGCCGATCCCATGTGCCCCCCGAACGCCTGATCGAAGAGAGACTGGTACTCGGGCAGGGTCGCCATTTCGCTGGAAAGATTGTCGTCGGTCTCGCCCATCTCTTCGGGCGCGGTGATCGGGTTGCGCGCCTGGTCTTCGAGGTCCTTCGCCCGGCCGTCCCAGAACTGCGTCTCGTGGAAGGATGCGTTCCAGATCGAGGGGGCGCCCCGCCGGATCACCCGGCCGCCGGTGCGCGCGGGCCCGAGGCCCTTGCCTCCTTCACCCATCGAACGTCCGCGACCGTCGGCGTAACCGAGATCGGGATGGTGGCACGTCGCGCACGACATGTCGTTCTTTCCGGAGAGGACGGGATCGTAGAACAGGAGTCGGCCAAGGGCGGCGCGTCTGCCGAACCTGGGATCGGCGATCGAGTTATCGGGCCGCTGAGGCATGTCCGGCCAGCGACTGGAGAGGCCTCCGGCTCCGCTTGGACCGGCGGTGTTCGGAGCGCCTTCGTTGTCTTTCGGCACTTACATCGACGCCACTACAGCGATGGCGGTGAGGGGAATGACAATGAGCAACCCGAGGATCGTGAGCGCTATGCGCTTGCCTCTGGGCTTTCGCGGCGGGGCGAAACGCGCCACCTTCGGCAGGGGCGCGTAGGTGGGGTTAACGGGCCTGGAGGGCGAGGGCATGTTCTCCCTGTTCGGCTCGAAGCCGCCCGATCAGCCAAGGCCCCGCGACGACCACCCACGACAGGCACACGAAGCCGGCGAGGTAGAACACGTTCCTATACGCCGACATCGGATCGGCGGCGCCACGGCCGAGGGCCACCAACAGGCCTCCGCACATCGGTCCCAGAAACATGCCCAGCGCTCCCGCGGTGTTGACGAGCGCCATCATGCGGCCCCGGGATTCGGAGGGAACGAGGGTCGCCGCGTAGCAGAGCACGGTGCCGTACATGAACGAGGAAGCGACGCCGGCCAGGACCA
>CAZBTT010000403.1:0-5035 GCA_964494295.1 uncultured Acidobacteriota bacterium | reverse complement strand
GCGAATCCCGTTGGCCGCTTCCTGGAGTTTCCGCGAGGCTTCCTTCTGCTCACGCCGGGCTTCGCGTGCGACCTTGTCGAGTCGTGATTCGAGCTCGGCTACTTCGGACGCCAGGGAGTCCTTCCGCTCGCGCACCCGGTCGGCCCGAGGTGAGCCACCCGAAGGCGAACTCCCGGGACTTCCCGACTTCGCCGCCTCGGCCAGATCCCGCATTTCGCCTGCGATCTGCTCTTGAGAGCGCTTCAGCGCCTCGGCCTTCTCGGCGAAACCGGAGAGGTCGCGGTCGAGCCGCGTCGACTTCTCCTGGTCGAGAAGGCGCCGGGCCTCCCGCAGGCGATCAAGGGGCGACTGGCCCTGGGGCGTGGCGCCTTGCGATGACCGAGGCGGCGCGCTCGCCTGCTGACGCATGGCCGCCGCCGCTTCGCGCAGACGCCGCGCCGACTCCTCGAGTCCGGCAGAGGGATTCTCGCGCGTGAGCCGCTCGAGTTTTCTTCCCAGTTCCTCCGCTTCATCCGCGAGCTGACGCTGCGAGGCGCCGCCTCCGCCACCGCCTTGATTCGGAGCGCGCGAGGCTCGCTGCCTTGCCCTTTCGTTCTCCTGCTCCTGACGCCGGGCGAGTTCCTGGAGTCTTGAAAGTGCCTCGTCGACCTGGTCGTCGCGCTTCGCCTGGGCCCCGCTCTGCAGGGTCTCATACTGATTCCGGAGTTTGTCGAGGTCGAGTTCGTAGAGATCGGCGAGTTCCTCGGCGGATGAGTTCGAACCTCCGCCGCCTCCGCCCCCACCACCGCCCATCGCGACTTGAACGTCCCGGAACGAAGCCTCGGCGCGCTGAAGATGCGCGAGGGCCGACTGCTCTATGGGCAATGCCGCCTTCGGGCGCGGGGCCTTGAGCTCGGTTTCCGCGAGCGTCATTTTCTCGATGGCCTGACGCAACTCATCCGCGGTGCCGTGCATCGGCGAACCATCGGGGAGGGCGCCTCGCGACAACATGCGCGTGACGAGGCCCTCGACCTGGGTCTTCAGCCGGCCCTGGATAAGCGCGACCGTCTTCGCATCCTGGGCCAGGCTCTTGGGATCGCGCGCGCTGGTCGCCTGCTCGCGAACGAGCCGGAAGGTCGCGGCGATGACCTGGCGCTGCTGCTGGGAGAGCGAGCCGCCATCCTCTCCACCCCCGCCACCACCACCTCCTCCGCCTTGCTCGGCCTGGCGGAAGTCGCGGCGGTAGGGGCGAGCTTCGAGGAAGTAGATGTCGCTCGTTGTTTCGCGTGAAGGCGCGCCCACATCCCGCGCGCGTGCGTAGTATGAGATGAAGTCTCCCGGTTTGAGCGAGTACTCCTCGAGGAAGAACGTGTGACCGGCCACGACCTCTTTGAGGACCGGGGAAAGATGGAGCGGCACGACCTTCTCCTCGCCGCCGTTTACGGAGTAGACGAGGTCGACCTTCGCCACGCCGAAGTCGTCTTCGGCCTTGACCTGTGTGAAGACTTCTTCGATCGGGGTCGCCTGGGTGTCGCGACCGGGCCGATCAAAGGCGAGACGCGGCGGAAGATCGGGGATGACCTCAATCACGTAGTCCGGCGACGCGACCACGAACACGCCGTCCGCCCCCTGCATCTCGATCTTGTAGAACCCGTCCGCGGTTACCGTCATCTGCCCATTCAAGGCGAGGCCATTCGGACCGACCTCGAGAGGGATCGGATTGGACTCTGCCCCTTGCACCACGAGCCGCGCCGCCTTGACCGCCACCGTGGGCGTGATGGAGAACACAACCCGGGTTCCGGTCAGTGTCGTGACGTCTCCGGTTCCTTCGATCTGCTGCGGTTCCAGACGCGCATATGCCGGGAGACGGTACTCGAGGTTTATCTGTTTCACGTACGGCCGGTCCACCACGGAAAGGCGGAACACATCCGACCGCGTTCCCTCGGACTCGACAAAGTACTCCGTTTCATTCTGAACCGAGAGCAGCATGTACCGATGTGTCGCCGAATCCGCCGCGTTGTCGCGGACCATCAGCGAACGTCCCCAATCGCCGCCGCCGGTCCGGCTTACGAACTCCGCGGGCCCGTCGAAGCCCGTGAGCGTCGCGACGATTTCCTGATCGCCGCCCCGCGCGATCGTGTGATTCCCGGGCGTGACTGAGACCGCGTAGGGCGTGCTCGCACGGCCGGAGCGCGCGAAAGGACTGAAGAGGTAGGGGAAGGCCTGCTGAATGAAGGCGGGGGCGAGGAAGTAGAACGCGACCGCCGCGATAGCCGCGGCGCCGAGGGCGATCGCCGCGTGACGCATCTCGGCGCGCTCGACCTCACGGGGCAGGTCGAAGGCTTCGAGGCGGGTGACGACATCGTCAACGAGGCGGGCTTCGAAAGCGTTCGTCTCGCCCGCGCCACGAACGGTCGCAGCAGCGTCCACCGCGCTGCGCAACGCGGCGTCGAGCGACGGCTCGTGCTCCTCGATGTACCGGGCGATCGCCGCGTCAGATGCCTGCTTTCGGCTCGTCCACAACGGATGGATGATGAAGCGAACCGCGAGGAAGAGAACCCAAAGGTAGAAGATGGCGGTGATCGCCCAGACACCGTTGCGCGAGTATCGGAGGGCGTCGAGGGCATAGGCCGAGAGAGCGACTCCCAGCAAGGCCCCGGCGGCAAGGACGGCGAGGCCTCGAAAGAGCAGGCGAAGCGCGTACCGGGAGCGGACACGCCGCAGCGCCTGACCGAGCCTCGGGTCAGAGCCGTGAGTGCCGGGGGTGAACATCACCATGGGGCTTGCATGCAATGTATCAAGATGCCGCCTTCTGTCCCCTGGCGTTGCCGAAGATCGTCTCGGCCGCCATCAGCAGGAGCACGGCGAGCAGGGCCAGGCGCCACCACGTCTGCCTCGCACCGGCCTCGGCCGGCGTCACCGTGATGGGGGAGTCAGCGGGGCGGCCGCCGGGGCGGATCGCGGCCACCAGTTCGTCGGGGTCAAGGGCGCTCAGATCGGACTCGCCGGCGTCGACATTGGCGGCGACGAGGTAGCGCCCGCCCGAGACTCGTTCGGCCTCATAGAAACCCGGCATCTGGAGTTCGATTCCGCTGGCTCCGGCCGCAAGATTCTCCTTGCGTCCGAGCGGCGAGGTGACGGAGCGGGCCGGGTCGGCGCCCTTTCCATTCCTCCCGCCGGCCAAAGTCACCGCTGCGCCAACCCGGTGAAAGAGGGGCGTGTCCTCGTGGGCCGAAGCGTACCGGGCCAGTTCATGGATGAGGGGAAGGAAGAGAGGCTGCACCGGGAGATCGCTCATGAGGCCATCGAGCGGAGTGGTGAAGGCGAGCACGCGACCCTGGCCGAAAGTGGATTCAACCAGCGCCTCGCGCCCATCGTCGAAACGAGCGAGGACCCTCAGCCCCGCAGGTTCGCTGGCTTTGAATTGGCGATACTGGAGAAAGCGTGCACGGGAGAAATCGGAACCGCGCGCCTGCTTGAAGGCGAAGAGGGCGGGGTGATCGAGATCGACGAAGCCGAGGGAGGCGCCCAGGTCGCCCAGCCGGCTGACGTTCTCGCCACAGGCACCCGGCAGAAGGCCTGCCGCGTCACCGCGAAGTCCGGCGAGGGGCGCCGTGGCAAGCAGTCCTCCACCCTCGCTCACGAACCGCACGAGGGCGGAAGACGCCGATGCGCCCAGCACGCCGGAACCCGAACCGCCAAGGATGACCAGGGATCGACCAGAGAGGTCCGCCGCGGTCAGGCTCGACCCGCGGAGAATGTCGAAGGAGGGCTGGTCGCCGGACTCGCGCGCGCGCGCGATGACGGGCGAGGGCTCGACAATGAGCGTCTTTATGTCGTCACTGGCCCCGAGCACGAAATGGAAGCTGTCATCGATGGCCAGGCCATCCCCCTTGAGGAGGATTCGCGCCCTGGAGACCCCTGCGGGCAGAGGCGCTCTCGCGAAGGTGACGCTGAGCGCACCACTCTCGGGGAGGGCGATGGCCTTCTCCTCGATCACCCGTCCCGAGACTTCGAGAGCCGCGTTCGCCGATCGTGCGGCGGGCCCTTGATGGATCAACCTCGCCGTCACAATGCCGAAGGCACGACCGTCTTCGTTGATGTGTTCGACGGAGACATCGGTGACCGCGGCGTTGTCGGGCGTGGGCGCCGCCACCGAGCGAACCGAGATCGTGGTTCCCGGCGGGAGACTCACATCGGCGACCCCTGGGAGCGCGCGTGACTGGCCGTCGGTGACAACGACGATCTCGCGGCGATCCACTTTCAAGGCGGCGAGCCAGTCGGAGGCGAGGCGCAGCGCCGGGGCGAAACGGGTGGCCCGCCCGCCGGGAGAAGCGCCCTGCACCGCGGCGAGCGCCTTCCCGTGATCGGTCGAGGGGGGGGCTATGCCTTGCGCCTGATCCGAGAAGAGGAGAATCCCCACCGCATCCTGAGCGTCGGCCTCGCGCACGGCCTGTTCGGCGGCGGCGCGCGCGCGCGCGAAGACACCCTCATAGCCCATGCTCGCGGAGACATCAAGAGCCACGACCCGGCCCATGGGCCCGGCGAGGGCTGTGCCCTCTTCCGCACGAACCGGGAAGAAGGGGCGCGCGAACGCAAAACAAAGCAACACAATGGCGAGGGCGCGGGCCGCGAAGAGGGCGAGATCCTGGAGCGTCCGCCGGCGATACGACTTATGCGGCACGCGGCGGAAGGACATCAGGGAGGCGCAGGGCGGCGAGGTCTTCCGCCCGCGCATCCGCCGATGCACGAGGCTGGGGGTCGTCCGCGCGAGCAGGCCGGCGAGGAAGATCGGAGAGAGCAGGGAGGGCATGAGGATCAGGACCGCGCCGCCCCGCCCCGGTCGCGCAGGAAGTGACGCAGCGCGATCTCGAGAAGGGTCGTGGTCTCCATCAGGACGTGCTGCACCCGGTCGCGGCCGAGCCTCTCGCGGAGGGTTTCGATGTGTCTTTCGATCAGGGCCTGGTACTCGGCGCGGATCTTGTCGGGGTCGGCCGGGACGAGGTCCCCGGTCTCGAGATCCTCGAAGGTCGCGACGTCATCGAAAGGGAAGGTG
>CAZBTT010000402.1:397-5060 GCA_964494295.1 uncultured Acidobacteriota bacterium | reverse complement strand
AGGGAAGGAGTGGGAGTGGAGAACATCGGCGTGGGTCCTTTCGAGATGAAGGCCGAGATTGACCTTCGACGCCCTCCGCCCGCCGTAGCGAGGGCTGAAGTCAAGGGCGTTAGCTTTTGCGCAGCAAAAGTGCGGAGCGAAGCGAAGCACCCTTTACTTCTGTCCTCGCGAAGGCGACCATCTCACTGTCGAAGGTCTAGGTCGGCCGTCGGAGAGAAGGACCTCTGGCGACGGTTTACGGTTCAAGACCTTCCGGACGCGGCGACGCTTACGCCCACGGACGTCGATCGGCGCCGACGTTCACGGGCGATCAGGCGGGCCCTACGCGCACGTTCACGAACCATCACACGGGATCTACGTTCACGGACCGTCGTGACTCGAACTACGTTCACCCACCTTCGAACGAGATCTACGCGCACCCTCACGCAGTGATAGTTGTGGGGTGGGGTTGCTTCGTCGCCCTCGTTTGATGAGCTTCCTCGCAAAGGCGTAGGGAAAAGGGGGCCTGGCGCCGAATGCGGGCTCGCTACGTTGGAGAGCCGCGTCCTCCGAGGGGAGGCTGCGCGCTGCCCCTACGCCTGGAGAATCGCCTCGGCGGCGATGCGCCCTGACTTGAGGGCGCCCTGGGCGGAGGCCTGCTGCGTGTGGTCGCCCGCGAGGTAGAGCCCGGGGCGAAGGAACCCCGCGGCCTTGGTCGCGGCCGGGTGCGCGTGACGGATGCGGTCCACCCGGATCATCGACCAATCGGACACGGACGGACCGAACCACGATTCGAATTGCGACAGGACTTTCTGCTTGAGGTCCGCGTCGTCCGGGGGTGCGATCGGTCCGAGGATGGTCGCGGAGATGAGCGCCCGCGAATCCGACGAATATGTGGGCGCGACGTTGGTCATCACCGCGAGATTGTTCACGACGCCGTCTTCATCTCCATTGAGGGTGAGCCAGGGGCCGTCGAAGGGGGCTCGGGGCGCCGCGAACCAGACGCAGGTCACCGACTTCGAGCCGGTGTCGGCCATGCGCAGGAGCCTTCCCGCTTCCGGACCCTCGGTCGCCACGACGATCGTCTCTCCCTCGAGAACATCGCCGGACGCGAGACGAACCCGGTCGCCTTCGATCGAAACGACCCGGCAGCCGAGCCGAAGGGTGCCCGGCTGGAGACGCGCGGCCAACTGTTCGCCCACCGCACCCATGCCCTGTTCGGGAATGGCGGCTTCGCCGTGGGCGAGGCAGCGGAAGACGAACCTGCAGAAGGCCGCGTCGGCCATCAGGGTGCGGTCAAGGGTGATGCCCCCGAACCAGGGCCTGAAGAAACTGTCGATGAAATCGGCCGAAAACCCCCGGGCGCGAAGGTCATCGCCGAAGGAGATGCCGGCCGGGGTCTGAAGCTCCGCCTCGGACGCGAGGAAGATCCGCGACCTGAAGGCGGCGAGCCGGAAACGGTCGGCCATGTTCCCCGGCGGACCGAAGAGCCCGAGCGCGCCCTCGAGAGGCCGCCGCCAGGGATCGCAGAGTGTGGTGAAACGCCCCCGGCGGAAGACACGTGCCCCCGGGGCGAAGGACTTGAGCCTCAGAGCCTTGAGGTCGAGCGCGGCCTTCACCTCCGGGTACTCGGTGAGCAGAACCTGAAAACCGCGATCGAGGCGAAAGCCGTCGACCACATCGGTCCGTACGCGGCCTCCGGGTCCGTCGGCGGCCTCGAGCAACGTGACGCTGCGGCCGGCCTTCTGCAGCAGGTAGGCGGCGCGAAGGCCCGCGAGGCCCGCGCCGATCACGATCACGCGTTTCGACATCGGTCGTAGGATAAACGCGCCGCGGTGGTTTGCCGGGGCGCAAAGGAAGGACAGAAATGGCCAGCAAGACAGAAGTCGCCAAAGCCGGGATCTCGTTCGGCACCGCTCTCGCGATCACCATCTCGTGGAGCCTTCACAAGTCGTTGCTGTGGGCCGGGATTCACGGAATCCTCGGCTGGTTCTACGTCGTCTACTACGCGCTGACCCGCTAGCTCAAACGGTTTTGAATCTGTAGCCGACGCCCGCTTCCGTCATGAGGTGGCGGGGACGCGCGGGCTCGCTCTCGAGCTTGTGGCGGAGGTTCGCCATGTACACGCGGAGATAGTTGGTGTGCTCGACGAGTCCTGGGCCCCACACCGCCTTCAGCAGTTGTCTTTGCGTCACCACGCGATCGGCGTTCTTCGCGAGCTCGGCGAGAAGTTTGAACTCGTTCGGGGTCAGGTGAATCTCCTCGTCACCGCGCAACACCCGGCGCGCGGCGAGATCGACCTTGATCTCTCCCGCCACCACCACCGGCTGGTCGGCGCCCGGTCCGCGTTGCGCGTGGCGCAGGGCCACGCGGATCCGCGCGAGCAGTTCGCCTATCCCGAAGGGCTTGGTCAGGTAGTCGTCCGCCCCCGCGTCGAGCGCCTCGATCTTGTCGCGCTCCTGGCCGCGTGCGGAGAGGATGATGATCGGGATCTTCGTCCACTCGCGGAGCCGCCGGCATACCTCGACCCCGTCCATGTCGGGAAGACCCAGGTCGAGGAGGATGAGGTCGGGGACCCGCGTCGAGGCTTCGATCAGGCCCGTGGCCCCGCTCGGGGCGTCGATGAGGTGGATCGCATGGCCGGCGAGGGAGGCGCGAAGGAAGCGCACAAGCTGCGGTTCGTCCTCGATCGCGAGGATCACAACCTCCGAGGTCATGCCGTCTCTCCAACCTGCGCCGCGGCGCCGCTCATCGACGGAGGCTGACCGTCGATTGGAAGTGTGAACCGGAACGTCGCTCCGCCACCCTCGCGATTCAAGACGCTCATCTTTCCGCCGTGCGCGGTGACGATACCTCGGCAGATGGTGAGGCCGAGTCCGACGCCTCCCTTGAGCCCGCGACTCTCAAGCCGATGGAACTTCTCGAACACCCGGCCGAGCTCGGCTTCAGGAATCCCCGGACCGCGGTCGCTGACGTCGACCGTGATGGCGTCCGACGAGGCCGAAGCGGTGATCGTGATGGCGCTCTCACGCGGCGTGTACTTGATCGCGTTCTCGACGAGGTTCACCAGCACTTGTTCGATCAGAATGCCGTCGCAGGGGGCGAGGGGCAGGTGCTCGGGCACCTCGATGTTCACGGTTCGCATGGCGAGCGATCTCTCGAGCCGGGCGAGGGCTCCGCCGATGACCTCTTCGATGGGGAGCCACTCCTTGGTGACGCGCAGCGCTCCTGACTCGAGCCGGGTCATGTCGAGGAGGTTCGCCACCAGCCGATTGAGGCGGAATCCCTCTTCGTGAATCGTCTCGAGGAGGTCGCGACGGCCGGCGTCGTCGATCTTCCCCTCCGGGTCCAGGAGGCTGCTCGCGGCGCCGGTGATCGAAGCCAGGGGCGTGCGGAGGTCATGCGAGACGGAACTCAGAAGAGAGTTGCGAAGCCGCTCCGCCTCGACCTCGACGTGGGCCCGCTGGGCCTGGCCGATGAGCCGGACGCGATCAAGAGCGGTTGCAGTCTGGCTCGCGAGGGCCTCGAGGAGCTGCATCTGATCGGGTGTGAACGGCGCCCCCGACGAAGGCCGGATCCCGAGTACCCCAAGGCTCAGTTCGGAACCGGTGAGGGGAAGAAACAGGGCGGAGGCGGCGGGCAAGGTGTCGGTTCCGAGTCCCGCGGCCCGCCGATTCTCGAAGACCCATTGCGCCACCGCTTCGTCGCGTTCGTTGAGTCCGCGGGACTGCGCGCGAGCTCCGGCTTCACGCAGCTGGCCCGAAAGACCCTGGCACAGGACGAAGGCCTGGGCCGCCGTGACGTCCTCGACGTGCCGGGTCGAGATCGCGCCCACCTCGTCGATGTTCTGAGCGCCCGCGAGGTCGCGGCTGATCGCGTAAAGGGATGCGGTGCGGCGTTCCCGCTGCCTGACCGTATCGGCCTGGGCCCGGGCGCGCGTCGCGAGGGTGCTGATGAGCAGCGCCACCAGCAGCATCACCGCGAAGGTCAGCAGGTACTGCGTGTCCGCGACCGCGAATGTCAGTCGTGGCGGGACGAAGAAGAAATTGAAAGCGGCGACGCTCAACACCGAGGCCAGGGCGGCCGGGCCCCGCGCCGACCTTGTGGCCACAATCGTCACGCCGAGGAGATAGACCATCACCAGGTTGGTCGCCGAGAAAAGCGGGAACATCGCCCAGCACACGAGGGTGGCGACCGCCACGATGGCGATCGCCGAGGCGTAGTCCGAGAAGGGAGACCGGGGTCTGAAGGTCGGGGCCGGACGCGCGCGCTTCGCATCCCGTGAGGTGTCTCCCGAGATCACGTAAACATCGATGTCGCCGCTGCCGCGCACCAGGGCGTCCACCAGAGACCCGCGAACGCGGTCCCGCCACCTCGGATGCGTAGGTTTACCGGCGAGGATGCGGCCCACATTGTGCTCGCGGGCGTACAGCACGAGCTGGCGCGCGACATCAACTCCGGCAAGGATGACGGTCTTGCCGCCCAGACTCTCGGCGAGGCGCATGTTCTCGGAAAGCGCCCGGTGGTCGGATTCTTTCAGGTCCGCGTGCGCCGGCGTCTCCACGTAGACCGCGAGCCACTGCGCGCGAAGACCCACGGCCATCCGGCGGGCCGCCCGAATGAGTCGTTCGCTCGCGGGATTGGGGCCGACGCAGACGAGCAGCCGCTCCGACGCGGGCCAGGT
>CAZBTT010000402.1:0-387 GCA_964494295.1 uncultured Acidobacteriota bacterium | reverse complement strand
GAGATGCCGTGATCGCGCCGATAGTCGCGCATCTGTTCGTCGACCCGTTCGGCGGTGCGGCGCAGCGCCAGCTCGCGCAGGGCGATGAGATTGCCTTTGCGGAAGAAGCCATCGATCGCCCTTTGCGCCTGCTCTGGCACGTAGACCTTGCCCTCGCGCAGGCGCTGAAGAAGATCGTCGGGGGCGATGTCGACGAGTTCGACTTCGTTCGCCTCCTCGAGGACTCCGTCGGGCACGGTCTCCTTGACCTTCACCCCGGTTATCTGGGCGACCACATCGTTGAGGCTCTCGAGGTGCTGGACGTTGAGCGTGCTGTAGACATCGATGCCTGCGTCCAGGAGCTCCGCCACGTCCTGGAAACGCTTGGCGTGACGGGACCCCGGCGCG
>CAZBTT010000401.1:4566-5087 GCA_964494295.1 uncultured Acidobacteriota bacterium | reverse complement strand
CCGGTATGGAGGGGGGGGGCGGCGTTTTGGGGGCCGTTCTTGGAACCCGTCACGGGGGCTTCGAGCATCGCGGCGCCTTTGGCCCGGAGCGCCGCGTCGATACGCTTCGTGAGTTCCGGCGTGATCGTCGAGGTCTCGACGTAACGGAAGCCGGGACGAACCCCGTGGATGAGGCCATCGTCCGCGAAGACCAGGCGCTCCACCGCGGGAGGGTCGGAGATGCAGGCGAAGACGACATCGCTCGCCTCGGCGAGGGCTTTGGGCGTCGCGGCCACCGAGGCGCCTTTGGCGCGGAGCGCTTCGCATCTCGAGGCGGTGCGGTTCCACACCGTGAGGGCGAAGCCCTTTTCGATGAAATGCGGAGCCATACGCTGGCCCATGAGGCCGAGGCCGGCGAAACCGATGCGAGGCGTGGCGTTCGAGGTCACGGCTGAGAGATTACCCTGATCCGGCCCCGCGTCACGGCCAGGAGGTGTGCGGTCACCTCCTCCGGCGACATCGCGGTGGTGTCGACGTAAGCC
>CAZBTT010000401.1:0-4556 GCA_964494295.1 uncultured Acidobacteriota bacterium | reverse complement strand
GTAAACCGCGTCGTTGGTTCGCACGAGCGGCGAGGTGGCGCGGCTCATGTCCTGGTGGTCGCGGGCTCGGATGTCTTCTAGGATCGCCTCGAAAGAGGCGTCCTGCCCCTGGCTCTCGGCGAGCCGACGCTTCGCGCGTTTTTCGGGAGCGGCGTCGAGGTAGAACTTCACCTGGGCGTTCGGGAAGACCACGCTCCCGATGTCGCGGCCGTCCAACACCACTCCGCCGTCTCGACCCAGCTCCTGTTGCTGGCGCACGAGTTCGCTCCGGACCTCGGAGATCTTCGCGATTGCCGAGGCCATCTTTGTTGCGTCCCGGGTTCGGATCTGGTCGGTGACGTCGCGGCCGTCGAGCAGGACGCGCTTGCCGGCTGCCTCGAAAGTGATGCGGGCCGATGAAGCGGCGTTTGCGAGGGCGGCCTCGTCGTCGGACGAGATGCCCTGCTCGAGCGCGCGCACCGCGACGGCTCGGTACATCGCCCCGGTATCGAGGTAGGTGTAGGAGAGGGCCTCGGCGAGGGCCCGGCCAATGGTCGACTTTCCTGCGCCGGACGGGCCGTCGATGGCGACCACGAGGCCCTTGCTGCTCCCAGTCATTAAGCGGAACTCGGACTACCGCGGACGGCTTCTGCGGGTGGCGGACTCGGGGCGCCGCGACGTCGTGGCCGCGGGAGGCGTGCGGGTCGTGGATCTCGCAGCGTCGCCGAACGGGCGAGGGCGGGCAGACGGGCGTTTCGGCGGCGCGGGCGGCGCGGTCGCGGCGGCGTCCTTGCGGACGCCTTTGCGGGGGCGGAACGGGGGCTTCGGCTCCACGTACTTGTCGGAGCGCGTGTTGCTCCGGCCGCGCATGAACGACGCGACTTCGCGCGGAGAAAGGCTGCGGAACTCACCCACGTTCAAACCCACCGACGTCAACATGCCGAGGCCGACGCGCTTCAGCTTCTCGACCGGATGGCCGAGGGCCTGCAGCAGCCGCCGCACCTCGTGATGTTTGCCTTCATGCAGGCGCACTTCCACCCAGGAGTTCTCCGCCGCTTCGATCACACGCGCGCCATCGAGCGCCAGTCTCTCGCCATCGATCACGAGTCCCCGACGCGCGCGGGCCAGCGTCTCGACCGTCGGCGTGCCTTTGACCTTCGCGTGATAACGCCGTTCGACCTCGTAGCGAGGGTGTGCCACGCGCTCCGCGAAAGCACCGTCATTAGTGAGGAGGATCAGACCTTCGGTCGCATAGTCGAGACGGCCAACCGGATAGAGGCCCGGGAACTTCGGGACCAGATCCATCACGGTGGTGCGACCCTCGGGATCAGAACGTGTCGAGACCACGCCCTTGGGCTTGTTGAGGAGGAGGTAGACGTTCTCGACCGTGGGACGGATGCGTCGATCGTCCACCTTGATCGAGTCGACCGAGATATCGGCCTTCGTGCCGAGTTCCTCAACGGTCACGCCGTTGACGCTCACCCGGCCCTGGGCGATGAGTTCCTCGGCGGCCCGGCGCGACGCAACGCCCGCGCGGGAGAGGATCTTCTGAAGTCGTTCCATCATGATGAGCCCTCGGTTCCCTCGCCTTCGGCCTCCGCTTCCGCCTCCGCCTTTGCACGAGCTGCGGCTTCGGTGATATCGGCGGCTTCGAGAGTCGAGTCGAAAGGAAGATCGCGCTGCGCCGGATCCGGCGGGTCGGCGTCGAAGAGAGGCACTTCGATCGGCGCCGGCGTCTCGAGGGCACGTTTCAGACCGACGACGTCGACGTCCTCGCCCAGGATCTCGGCGAAGTCTTCGATCTTCGGCAGGTCCTCGAGGTCCTTGAGGCCGAACTGAAGCAGGAACTCCTTGGTGGTCCCGTACAGAAGCGGGCGGCCGACCACTTCCTTTCGCCCGACGATCTTAATGAGACGGCGCTCGAGCAGAGTCTTTACGACGCCGCCGGACTTGATGCCGCGCAGTTCGATGATCTCCGGCAACGTGGCCGGCTGCTTGTAGGCGATGACCGCGAGCGTCTCGAGCGCCTGGGTCGAAAGACGCGCGGGAGACTTGGGATCGAGCAGTTCGCGGACCCACTCGTTGTGCTCGGGCCGCGACGTGATCTGGTAGCCGCCCGCCACCTCGATGAACTGAAGCCCGCGATTGTCGGCGGCGTAAAGCGTCTGAAGCTCCGCGATCTGCGCCTCGATGACCGCCTTGTCGACGCCTTTGAAGACGCGGCCGAGCTCCTTCATGGTGACCGGTTCCTTCGAGACGAAGGTCAACGCTTCGACGATGGCGCGGATCTCTTCGGGCTTGGGATGCAGCTCCTCGGGGATGACATCGGGATCATGTCCGTTGTCGGCGGGAGCAGTTTGCAGGGGCGGGATTTCGTCTTCGGACATTTCTGGCTCTTCGTCTCTCTAGGAAACGGTCGTGGTGAATACGGGAGCGTCGTCCACCGTGCCGATCGGCCGGAACAGCCGGATCGCCTCGAAGGTGGAACGCTGGTAGACCTTCACCCGCTTGAGCCGGACCAGCTCGAGCAGGGCGATGAACATCAGGATCATCTCGGCCTTGGTGTTGAGGTTCTCGAAGATGGTCATGAACTCGAGCGACTCGCCCACCTTGATCATGGCGAGCAGGTCGGCGATCGCCTGATCGAGCGACTTGCCCTCGCCTTCGATCTCATGCTGGACGAGAAGCTTCCGGCGGTCGAGCAGCTCCTTGAACGCGGACACCAGGTCGAAAAGACCCGCTTCGAGCATCTCTTCGCCCGCGTCGTCCTTGAACTTTGGAACCACTTCGTCGGGACGGATCCAGGTGGCGGTGCGTATCTCGTACTGCTGCCGCAGCACTCCCGCGGCCTGTTTGTATTTCTCGAACTCGAGGAGCCTCTGGATGAGCAGCTCGCGCGGATCCTCGCCGTCTTCCTCGGCCTCGCTGGGCGAGACGGGGACGAGCATTTTCGACTTGATGTGGATGAGTGTCGCCGCCATCACCATGAACTCGCCCGCCACCTCGAGGTTCAGGATCTCCATGAGGCGGATGTACTCGATGTAGGCCTTGGTGATCGGGGCGATCGCGATGTTCTTGATGTCCATCCGGTCCTTGCGGATCAGGTGGAGAAGGAGATCGAGCGGACCTTCGAAGTCCTCGATCTCGAACTTGAGCTGGATCTTCGGGGCGTCTTCGGGGAACGTGGGTTCCCAGCCCGCGGGGGCCACCAGCTTGTTGGCGTCTTCCGCCACCGCCGGGGCGACGGCGGGAGCATCCGCTCCGTCAACCGGCGGCACGGCAGGAGGCTCCGCCATCGCGGGGACGTTCTCGTCTTTGGGCTCTTCGGACATCGAGTTCAATACGCGATCTTCATCGCCCGGTGGACTTCTTCCATCGTGGCCTGGGCAACCTTGCGCGCCCGTGCGCTGCCGTCCTTGAGGATGTCCATCACCGTGTCGGGGCGCCTGCTCAGTTCCTCACGCTTCTGACGCATGGGCTCGATCCGCGCCACGACGTGGTCGGCGAGCCGGGTCTTGCACTCGATGCAACCGATGGTCGCGGTGGTGCAGCCAAGCGTCGCCCAGTCGCGTGTGTCCTGAGTCGAGAACGCCTTGTGCAGATCGAACACCGGGCACTTCGCCGGATCGCCCTTGTCGGTCTTCCGCTGGCGCGCGGGATCGGTCACCATCGTCTTGAGCTTCGAGCGGATCTCCGCTTCCGTGTCCTTGAGCATGATCGAGTTGTTGTAGCTCTTCGACATCTTCCGGCCGTCGGTGCCGGGCGTGCGCGGGACCGGCGTCAACAGGGTCTGGGGCTCCGGAAAGATCGGCCCGTAGAAGTTGTTGAACCGGCGCACGATCTCGCGCGAGATTTCGATATGCGGAGCCTGATCCTCTCCCACCGGAACCGCGTTCGCCTTGTAGATGATGATGTCCGCGGTCTGCAGCAGCGGATAGCCGAGGAATCCGTAGGTCGCGAGGTCGCGGTTTTGGAGATTCGCCTGGACATCTTTGTAGGTCGGCACGCGCTCGAGCCACGACACCGGTGTCGTCATCGAAAGAAGCAGATGGAGTTCGGCGTGTTCGGGCACAAGGCTCTGGATGAACACGCAGGACCTTGCGGGATCGATGCCCGCGGCCAGCCAGTCGAGGGTCACCTCGATCACGTTCGCACGGATCGCGGAGGGATCCTCGTATTCGGTGGTGAGAGCGTGATAGTCGACCACGCTGTAGAAGCAGTCGTAGCTGTCCTGCAGGCGCACCCAGTTGTCGAGCGCTCCTGTGAGGTGGCCCAGATGCAGGGCGCCGGTCGGACGCATGCCCGAGAGGATTCGCGGTTTCGGTTTCGTTTCCATCGCTCTACCTGATGATGTCGAAGATGCCGAGGACGACGAAACGCTGGATCGGGCCGATGAGCCATCCGAGCAGACCGCTCAGGAAGAGGATCCAGAGAATGATCGTCCCGTAGTTCTCGGCGATGTGGTCGAACTTCTCGCCGATCTCACGCGGCCGCGACCACGAGAGGATGTGTGAACCGTCAAGCGGGGGCACGGGGAGGATGTTGAACAACGCCAGGGCAACGTTCATGGCCATCCC
>CAZBTT010000400.1:0-5091 GCA_964494295.1 uncultured Acidobacteriota bacterium | reverse complement strand
AACGGGATGTCGCCGAAGTAGACCTCCTGCTCCTTGATGTCGCGGATGGTCTTGGTGCCGTCGTCGGGATCCTTGTCCCAGACCACCAGGCGGATGGTCACCTTGAGGGGCACGGAGTACGTCATGCCTCGCTCCTGACACTCTTCAGCCTCGTGCTTGAGCTTGAGCGCGACCGGCTCGTCGCAGGTGTCGCAGGCGGGGGCCTTGTTCGGGTTCAGATGGCCGCACTTCGGGCAGGAGATTTCAAGATCACCGCCCGGGTTCGCCACAAACGTAGCTCCGCAGAACGTGCACGGCCGGGCCAGCTTATCGAGGCCGGTCAGCCGCGAACACTTGCACTCCCAGTTGCCGATCGAATAGTCGACGAACTCCAGGGCGCAGTTCTCCCGCAGATCGTTGATCGGGAAGATGCTCTTGAAGACGGACTGGAGGCCAGAGTCGTCGCGGTCCTGCGGGAGGACGCGCATCTGGAGAAAGCGTTCGTACGAGAGACGCTGAATCTCGATGAGATTCGGGATCAGGATTGCCGTGGGGATCTTGGCGAAATCCTTGCGTTCACGGTAGACGTTCTTCGGAGCTTGATACATCGGGGGGCCCTACTTAGTGAAGTGAGAGGGGGGAAGCGGAAGTGGAAAACCAGAGACACCTCCGCCTCCCCAAGCCGCGCACTGCCCTTTACGGGCGAGCGCCTGGCTCAAGGAGGCGGAAAACGTCTCGAGTGAGAGGCGAGTCAGGGTTTTTGTTGCCTTCTCGCTCTACTTGATTTCGACTTGAGCGCCCGCTTCCTCGAACTTCTTCTTCATCGCGGCGGCCTCGTCCTTGGACACGCCCTCTTTGACGACCTTGGGCGCGCCGTCCACGAGGTCCTTCGCTTCCTTGAGGCCGAGCGAAGTCACTTCGCGGACGGCCTTGATCACGTTGATCTTGTTGGCGCCGGCCGCGATGAGATGGACCGTGAACTCGGTCTTCTCTTCGGCCGCAGCCGCGGGAGCCGCAGCTCCGCCGCCGCCCGCCATCATCACGGGTGCCGCCGCTGCCGCGGAGACGCCCCACTTCTCTTCGAGCGTCTTCACGAGCTCGGCCACCTGCATTACAGAGAGCCCGCTCAGTTCGGTTGCAATTGCCTGGATGTCAGCCACGTCTATCTCCTCTCACTACTCGTTGTCTTTTAAGGAACGTAAGGTTTCAAAAACCGGAAAAAATGTTGTTACGACTGCGCTTCGGCTTCTTTGTCGCCGTGCGCCTTGAGCACACGCACCATCTGCTGCGCAGGGGTGTTCAGCAGGCGGACCAGCTTGGAAGCCGGGGCCTGGAGGATGCCGAGGAGCTGCGAGCGAAGCTCGGGCAGGCCGGGCATGGTCGAGAGCGCCTTGACGCCGTTGGCGTCGAGCATCTGCGAGCCCGACACAAGACCGCTCTTGACCACGATCTGCGGATGGTCCTTGGAAAAGTCGACGACGACTTTGGCGAGGGCGACCGGATCCGTGTCGCAGTACGCGATGGCCGTGGTCTCGATGAACTTGTCCTTGAGCGAGGCGAGGGGCGTGCCCTCGAGCGCTCTCACCGCCAGGGTGTTCTTGATGACCTTGTAGTGGCCGCCCGACTGGCGGATCTTGCGACGGAACTCGGTAACCGCGGGCACAGTGATGCCGCGGAAATCGACGAGGATCGCATGCTGGGACTTCGCGAAGTCGCCGCGAAGCGCCTCGACGAACGTTTCTTTTTCCTGCCTCTTGAGTGCCATTGACCTACTCCTGCGCTTCGATGGAGGCGAGATCGACCCTGACGCCCGGGCCCATCGTGGAAGAAATCGTTACCGAGCGGACATACTTGCCCTTGGCCGCGGGGGGCTTGGCCTTCATCACGCTCTCCGCCAGCGCGCGGATGTTCTCGGTGAGCTTGGAATCGCCGAAGGAGACCTTGCCGCAAGGAGCGTGAACCACGCCATTCTTGTCGACCCGGTACTCTACTTTGCCGGCCTTGATCTCCTTGATGGCCTTCGCCACGTCGGTGGTCACGGTTCCGGTCTTGGGGTTGGGCATGAGGCCACGGGGTCCGAGCACCTTGCCGAGTTTTCCGACCGACCGCATCATGTCGGGCGTCGCGACGGCGACGTCGAAGTCGAGCCAGTTCTCGTTCTGGATCTTGGCGACGAGGTCTTCACCGCCCACGAAGTCGGCGCCGGCCGCCTGGGCTTCCTTGAGCTTGTCGCCCGCCGCGATCACCGCCACCCGCTTGGCCTTGCCGCCAAGTCCGTGGGGCAGAACGACCGTGCCGCGGACCATCTGATCGGCGTGCTTCGGGTCGACCCCGAGGCGCATGGCCACATCGACGGTTTCATCAAACTTGGCGAAGGCGTTCTTGACGACCGCGTTCACCGCTTCGGGCAGCAGGATGGCTGGCTTGTCGCCCACCGCTTTCGCGGCTGCCTTGAACTTCTTACCGACTTTCGACATAAATCCTGTCTTGCACTCCTTCTCGCGAGAGACCGAAAGACCGGTCCGTCGCTCCCACCTTGGTTGTTGAGCTTGCGGCTGGTTCCAGACGGTGCGTCGAACGGGGCTTGCTGCCCCGCGACGCCTGGTGGTTGTCCGATACGCTCCAGACGCTTCCTTGTGACTGACGCGTCCTCATTTATGAGGGCGCGCTCCGAGTACGGTTTTGCTGCTAGCGAACTTCCACGCCCATCGAACGGGCGGTGCCCATAACCTGCCGCATGGAGGCCTGGAGGTCGGTGCTGTTGAGGTCGACCAGCTTCTGCTTCGCGATGTCCTCAACCTGCTTCATGGAAATCTTGCCGACTTTCGTCTTGTTCGGCGTCCCGCTGCCCTGGGCGATCTGCGCGGCCTTCT
This sequence comes from uncultured Acidobacteriota bacterium, assembly GCA_964494295.1. Classification (GTDB taxonomy): domain Bacteria; phylum Acidobacteriota; class Vicinamibacteria; order Fen-336; family JAGNNV01; genus JAGNNV01. The sequence goes on along the minus strand of CAZBTT010000400.1, from coordinate 2,239 downwards.
TGATGAGGATGGCGACGGGCGGGGTCTTGGTGATGAAGGTATAAGAGCGGTCGGCATAGACGGTCACGATCACGGGGATGATCAGACCTTCGTCCTTGGACGTCTTGGCATTGAATGCCTTGCAGAAGTCCATGATGTTGATGCCGGTGGGACCCAGGGCCGAGCCCACGGGGGGGGCAGGGTTGGCTTTGCCAGCCTGGATCTGCAATTTGACCTGAGCTACGACTTTCTTCATTGAATCCTACCGAGGGGCCCCACGTTGCGCGGAGCCGTGGAGTTTATAACGATGTGCCGTGTTTGTGCGAAACGGGCGGGAAAAAATCTTTCGGTGTGCTCTTCTGCCTACTGTTTTTCAACCTGGAGGAAGTCGAGCTCGACCGGCGTGGCGCGACCGAAGATGGTGACCATCACCTTCACGGTGTTGCGATCGAGATTGACGTCCTCGACCACGCCCTGGAAGCTTGTGAACGGGCCGTCGACGATCCGAACCGTCTCGCCCTTGTCGAAGTTGTACTTGGGTTTCGGCTTCTCGATCGACTCTTTGACCTGGTTGAAGATCTGGTCGGCTTCCTCGTCGGAAAGCGGAACGGGCTTTTGACCCGATCCCACGAAGCCCGTGACCTTCGGCGTGTTGCGCACGAAGTGCCAGGTGGTATCCGGGATCTTGCGGCCTTCGGGAGATTCCTCGGTTTCGAGTTCGACGAGCAGGTAGCCCGGGAAGAAGCGGGTGGCGGTCTGGACCTTCTTGCCCGCCTTCATTTCCACCACTTCCTCGGTGGGAATCTCGATCCGGCCGATCTGGTCTTCCACCCCGTGGGCTTTGGCGCGCTGAACCAGACCTTCGGCGACCTTCTTTTCGAAGCCCGAATAGGTGTGGATGATGAACCAGCTCTTGGGCACTTGGTTAAACCTGACTGAGCAGGGCGGCGAGGCCCCGCGAGAAGATCACGTCGACGCCGTAAAGGAGCACGCCGAAAATGATGGTGGTCACGATGACAACGATGGTCGTCGGATAGACCTCGGTCTTCGGGGGCCAGGTGACCCGGCGCAGTTCGGAGCGAACCTCGGTCAGAAAGGTCTTGAGCTCGGCGAGCTTGCCGGGAATGTAGGACAGAGCCGAGGTGGCTCGCGCCTGGAGGGGACTGTCTCCGCCCTCCGGCTTGTCGTCGCCCTGTTTCTCGGCCTTTTTCTCGGGCTTTTTATCTTCAGAAGCCATGTCCTGCTAATGCGTCCTTCGTTTGTTGAATCTTGCGACTTGTTCTTTTGGCAGGCCAGGAGGGACTCGAACCCCCAGCCCTCGGTTTTGGAGACCGATGCTCCACCATTGAGCTACTGGCCTTTGCCTCGGCCTTCAACGGCTTGAGGGGCTCAAGCCACGGAAAGCGCCGGAACTGCGAAGCTTACTTCGTTTCCTTGTGCGGCGTGTGCTTGCGGCAAAAAGGACAATACTTGCTCATCTCGAGGCGCTCGGTGGTCTTGCGCTTGTTCTTGTCCGTGGAGTAATTCCGGTTCTTGCACTCCGGACACTGCAGGTTGATGATGTCTCTCATGACTTATGGCGGCGAACTTTCTTATTGCTGAGTGTGGAGCCCTGAGCTGAACTGCGCCCGTCTCCTGGTTTGCGGTGCTTGTTCTGGAGCCCATGAACAGAATCGAACTGTTGACCTCATCCTTACCAAGGATGTGCTCTGCCAACTGAGCTACATGGGCCTGACGGATTTTTCCCGAGCGGGGCCCTAGAGATTACCCTTTCTTGCCCGCCGCCGCGAATCCCTTTCCCGACGCGCTTCGGATTTTAAGGTCTTAACGCGGTCCTCGTGCGGGTTCCTTGATCCGTTTTCCGGAATACTCCCAACCTCGAGATTGCCCTTTCCACTCACCGTGAAGCGGGCAACAGCCGCAAGGCTGTTGCCCCAACGGGAGCGGGCGCAGAGATTCGAGACCGAGCGAAGCGAGGTCCCCGACGTGAAGTCAGGCTGGAAGCCTGACTTCAGCTTCGAAACCCGCGACGCGGGTGAGACCAGGGAATTCACGCTCCCAACCTCGCAACAGCCTGACGGCTGTTGCTCCGGTTTGGAGCGGGCGACGGGATTCGAACCCGCGACATTCAGCTTGGAAGGCTGACGCTCTACCAACTGAGCTACACCCGCTTGCGCGAGCCTGCTGCTCCCATCCGAACCTTTGGTCGGGACGAGAGGATTTGAACCTCCGACCCCCTGCTCCCAAAGCAGGTGCGCTA
>CAZBTT010000399.1:0-5099 GCA_964494295.1 uncultured Acidobacteriota bacterium | reverse complement strand
GTCGAGAGTTTTCCCTGCCGCGAGGTTCTCTGTCCGACGAGGCCGGACGGCGTCGCGGTCAGACTGATCTCGATCTTCCGCGGCTGCCCGGGGGCTTCGATCGCTCCCGACCAGTAGCCATCGAGGAGGGCCAGCGCCTGTCCGCCTCCGAACGACGGGCTCGAGGCCAGGGTCGCGAACGAACGGAGCCAGGCGGGATCGGGGGAATTCAGTACCGCGATCGGGACGCGGGGCCGGGCGGGGCGGCGGCGGCGGGCCGGGAGGAGGTCCCCGAAGACCTTGCCGTCGGGTGAGAGTTCGACGGTGCGAGTGGGACGCCGCCCCTGGAAGAACAGGTCGAACATGTCATTGAGCTGGGCGGCCCAGAGCGGGGCGAGCGTCCGCGGGTTCCCGGAGCCGTCCGCCGGGTTCACCGTGAGCACGCCCCCCCCCGACGCGCTGATCGTCACGTCGCCGGCAACGAACTGAACCCGGGCGCTCCGGGCATTCGCCGCGATGGCGTTGAGCCGGGCCGCCGCGTCGTGTGCGCGCTGGCGCGACCCGGGGTCGGGCCCGAGAACCATCACGGGGCCGAGCTCACAGGAGACCGCGGCACGCGATCCCTCCAGAACCTCCGCGAAGAATCGCGGGGAATACAAGGCTGCGGACTCTCTGCGGACCTCGATGGGATGCGCGACGGACGTCTTCTGATTCGCCTGGATCCGGAGATCACGGGCGCCGGCACTGTCGGAAATGCGAAGACCGGGCAGCGAGACCTTTATCTCGGTGTCCGACGCGGAAAGGACAGCGGCGTTTCTGCCGGAGACCGTCACCGCGAGATCGGGAGCGGCGAGGCCGAGGCCGGCGATGGTCACAATGTCTCCAGGAAAGGCGCGGGCGGGGCTCAACGACTCAATAAAGGGGAGCCGCCCGTAGTTGAGGAGCGCCTCCTTGCCCACATCCGAACCGAGCGCAGCCCTGACCGATATCCGCTGTCCCTCGCTCGCCGACACCTGGGGCACTCGGATTCGAATTCGGGCCGGCGTCGCGTCGAGCACTTCCGCCTCATTGCCGGCCACGGTGACCGTGGGTTTGGTGCTGGGGTTCGAGAGCCACTTGCCCACGATCGTGACTTCGTCGCCGGACAGCGCCACCCTTGGGGTGAGGGAAGAGATTTTCGGCGCCACCGAAATCTTCAGCATGCGGCTCGTCGAGGTCGTCCCGAGCGCGGTCACATTCAGGGGAATGGTCTGTGAGCCCGCGGCGGCCAGGGATTCCGGCACCGTGATGTTGATCCGCGTCGGGTTGGCATCGAGAACCGTCGCCTCCGCCTTGCCGATCGTGACCTTCACGACGGTCGGATCGGGGTCGGTTCCAAACCCCGAGCCGTTGATCGTGAGGGTTTGGCCGGGCTCAACCGGATTGGGCTGGTAGCTGTCGACCACGGGTATCACGATCGACTCGGAGTACTTCTTCATTCCGAACCACGCCACGACGATCAGGACAACCGCGACGGCGGCGACACGCGCGGCCATGATGGCCGGCGTGGGGCCCGACTTTACCGAGGCCGCGGCAGGGGAGGGAGCGACCGGAGGGGGCGGCACGAACTTTCCGTCACTCGTGCCTCCAAGGGATTCGGCGAGGCCGGCAAGGGGATCGTCGGAGCCCGCCCCCGCGCGCGGTGCGTGGGCGGCCGCGGGACGGGTCGGAGGCGCTGGTTTCCCGGCCGCCGGTTTCGCGGCCGCGGGTTTCGCGGCTGCCGGTTTCGCGGGCGCGGGTTTTGCCGCGGGCTTTGGTGGTGGAGGAGGCAGCGGCTCGGGCTCAGGGAGAGGCTCTGGTTCGACGAACATCTCGGCGGGAGGGAACTCCTCGACCGTCGCGGGCGCTTCCGCCAGCGGTTCGAAGGGCACAGGCTCGAAGGCGGCGGGCTCGGGAGAAAAGTCGGGACGGCCCAGTTCGGAAGTGAAGAGGGCGTCGTCCGCCGGAAGTGCTGCGGGAAGCGGATCAAATGCCACGAGGCCGCTGTCGGAGCCGGCATCCGAGAGATCGATGAGGGGAGCATCCGCAGGCTGAGTCGTGAAGCGAAGCAAGCCGCTCTGCGGATCGTCAGGCGGACCGAGGGAGATCTCGTCTCCCTCCGCGAGTTGCTGCTCCATGATCTGTGCGCCATTTACGAACACGCCCCCTCGGCTGTTGGTGTCGCTAAGGGTCACATTCCCATCGTCGTCGAGAAAGAGGGTGGCGTGCAGGGGTGAAACCGAGGCCCCGGACAGGACGAGGTGACAACCCTCGTCGGACCCGAGAACGAAGTTGTTGAGCACCTCGTCGACTTTCAGGATGGCGCCGGCCTCATTCCCGTTCAGAACGACGATGGATGGGAAATTCACACTCGTCATTCGGGGTCGCCGCTCGATCTGTTCATGGCAGGGAAGGCCCTGGGGCCTTGTGGGATCCTTTGAGAAAGAGTGATTCAAACACAAGCGCCGGGGGCCGTCAAAGATGTCTTTGCCGGTAACGTTGTGTCCGAGGAGAACCGATCAGATGCAAATGAGAAGCGCGCAACGGCTTGGAGTGCCCGTGAGCCTGCTCGGCTACGGTATGTGGGGTCTCGCCGGCTGGAAGGACACGGACGATGCCGAAGTGGAACGGGCCCTCGACGAGGCGGTCGCATCCGGGGTGACCTTCTTCGACACGGCCTTCGCCTATGGCGATGGAAGGAGCGAGGGCGTCCTTGGGGCGCTGGTGCGGCGTCATCCCGGGAAGCGTTTCTTCACCGCGAGCAAGATCCCCCCAAAGAACCGTGTCTGGCCGGCGCCCGCGAACGCGGCGCTCGACGATTGTTTCCCGGCCTCCCACATCCGGGAGTACACCGAAAAGACGCTCGCGAACCTCGGCCTTCCACACCTCGACCTGATGCAGTTCCACGTCTGGCAGGACGCCTGGGCCGCCGATGAGACCTGGCAGCGGGCCGTAGCCGACCTCAAGAGCGAGGGCCTGATCAAGTCGATCGGCATCAGCCTCAACCGATGGGAGCCCTGGAATGGACTCGCCGCGATTCGCACTGGCCTGGTCGATTCGGTTCAGGTCGTGTACAACATCTTCGACCAGTCACCCGAGGACGAATTGTTCCCGCTGTGCCGCGAGAAGGGCGTCGCGGTCATCGCGCGCGTCCCGTTTGATGAGGGGTCGCTCGCGGGGCAGTTGAGCCGTGACCGCAAGTTCCCCGAAGGCGACTTCCGGCGAACCTACTTCAACGCCGAGAACACCGCCGCCACGATGGACCGGGTCGAACGGTTGCTCGGGATTGTGCCCGCGGGAATGACGCTCCCCGAGATGGCGCTTCGATTCATTCTCTCGAACCGCGACGTGACCACCGTGATCCCCGGAATGCGGCGAGTCCAAAGCGTACGTGGGAATGTGGCGGCTGAGGCCAAAGGGCCGCTCAGCGCGGATCTCATGAACGAGCTTCGAGCTCATCGCTGGGACCGCAAGCCCGCGAAAAAGGCCGACTGAGAAAAAACTCTTGACGAACACGACCCGGGTTGATTAACCTTTTGGTTAAACCAAATGGTTAGTCAAGCGATCAGAACGACGGATGCTGCGTCTGGCAGCCGGGAGCCGATTCTGGACTCTGCCACTCAAGTATTTATGGAATCTGGCTTTAGTGGAGCCAGAGTTGACGAGATCGCGCGGCGAGCCCACGCCAACAAGGCGATGATCTACTACCACTTCGGTTCGAAGCAGGCGCTCTACAAGGCCGTGCTGCTCAGGCTGTTCGGGGACGTCCTCGGTGAGATTCAGCGCCTCAAATCAACTGACGACCCGCCTGATCAGAAGCTGCGGGCTCTCTACACCCTCGTCGTCCATCACTTCGAGAAGAAGAAGGCGCTTCCCCACGTCATCCTCCGCGAAATCCTCGCGGGGGGCACAGGCATGGACGCCGAGGCCTCGCGCACGCTCGGCATCATCCTCGGCTTCGTGAGCGAGACGCTTTCGGAGGGAGTTTCAAAGGGCCTGTTTCGTCCCGTCCATCCCCTGCTCTTTCATCTCACCATGCTCGCGCCTCTCATGGTGCATTTCGCGGGCTCTTCGTTTCGCGAGCGTCTGCTGCCCCGCGAGATGCCGGGCCTCGCTCTGCCCACAAACGACGACATGCTGAACCATCTCCTCTCCGTCCTCGACGGCGCTCTGGCCCCGAAGGATCAGGGGTCCGTCCGTTAGTTCCGAACAAAGGAATCCCGCATGAAACGTTCCCTCGCTCTCCTGCCGCTCATCGCCTTCACCGCCATCGGCTGCGCGGTCGAAACGAAGAATCCCAACATCGTGGCCGCGGGTCACGTCGAGGCCACCGATGTGCATATCTCCGCGAAGGTGGGCGGGCGGCTGCTCGAGGCTCCCTTCAAGGAAGGAGATGCGGTGAACGAGGGCGACACCCTCGCGCGCCTCGCCACCACCGATGTGGAGATCCAGCTGCGCCAGGCGAACGCCGACCGCGCCCAGGCCGGAGCCGAACTTCGCTTGCGTCTTTCGGGCGCACGCAAGGAGGACATCGCGGAGATGGAAGCGCAGATCCGGGCCACCGAGGCGGACATCGCGAGCGCGCATCTCGACCTCGACCGGATGCAGGGCCTGCTCGATCGGGGTTCCGGCACGACGAAGGCCCGCGACGATGCGAAGACGCGGCGCAACATCCTGGAGGCGCGTCTCGGGGCGCAGAGGCAGACTCTCGCGCGCCTCCATTCCGGATCGCGTCCGGAGGAGATCGAGGCGGCCCGGGCCCGCGTCGCCTCGCTCGATGCTCGCATCGCGATGTTCGAACAGCAGATCAAAGACGCCACGGTGACGAGCCTCACGGACGGAGTCCTCACCTCGCGGGTGGCCGAGCCCGGCGAGCAGCTTCAGCCCGGCTCCCCGATCTGCGTCATCACGAAATTGAGCGAGGCCTGGCTCACGGTCTACGTCACCGACATCGACCTCGCGCGGATTCGGATCGGCCAGGAAGCGACGGTCACCACGGACGGCGGGCAGGCACGGAAGGGAAAGCTCAGCTACATCACGTCGAAGGCGGAGTTCACGGCCAAGAACGTGAAGCCGCGCGCAGGAGCCAACCAGCTCGGGGT
>CAZBTT010000398.1:0-5123 GCA_964494295.1 uncultured Acidobacteriota bacterium | reverse complement strand
TATCCCGCGCCATGAGTGCGGTCGAGAGCAGGCCGGGAAGGTCGCCGGCCGACCAGTCCCCGTCCATGTAGGACTCTCCGAGGCCCATGTCGCCCCCCAGCGCGAACTTCCGGAAGAAGGAGTCGTCGTGGATGGTGACGGTGCGGCGGCGCTCGCCGCGGCCGAACGTGCGGACCGAGCCGTCGGGGAGACGCAGTTCCAATGGGCCACCCCCAAAGCCTTCGAGCGCTTTGAGCGTGTTCTGCTTGAGGATTCGGGTGATCATGTTCTTTCCTCCGACTTACGTCGGTTCTTCGGCGGTGCGGGAAGGGTCGTATTTCGGGGCTCTGTGGAAGGGCGCTCCCTTGAACCACAACTTCAAGGCCTGCCAGTGGATGCCGAACATCACGCGAACGGTCATGAAGGGCAGGCGCGTAAGGGCCTCCGAGAGAGTGCGGTCGGTGAGCGGCCGCCGGGCCATCGAGAGCCGCGACGCGAGAGACAGCTGCCCGCCGTGATGGAGGTCGCACCGGGCCTCGAGGGTGTCTCCAGGCGGAGGCAGCCGCCAGGAATAGCCGCCCGTCATGTCGAAGAAAGGTGAAACGTGAAGGACCTTCCTGCTCGTGAGGGGCCCGCTGCCGTCTCCGCGGAGGAGGTAGGGGTGGGTGTCGCCGAACGTATTGTTCACTTCCGCCACCACGAACCTCAGCGCGCCGGCGGCATCGAAGCAGTAGAAGAAGCTGACGGGATTGAATGTGTATCCAAAGACCCGGGCGTGCGTGAGCAGGAGGACCCGTCCGTCCGGCAGTTGTTCGCCCCTGGAGGCGAAGAAGGCCGATAGCCGCTCCCGGGTGTCGCCCGGATAGTCCTTTAGATGGTCGGCATCGTGGTAGGAAACGACCCCCGCGCGGTTGTAGGCGAAGAGACGGAGCGCTCGATCGAGGGCCGGGATCTCGGCGAGGTCCAGAAGCGGCATGAAGATGGGGTATCGGAACGCATGCCGAAGTCGCGAAAGCCTCTGGTGAGCGACGTGGCCGACGTAAAGCGCCGAGTTCAAAACTCGACCCCCAGAGTCCGCGCGACGTCGACCGCGGAACGGAGACCGTCTTCGTGGAATCCGTTGTACATATGGGCGCCCGCGAAATGGATGCGGTCGAGGCCGGAAAGCGCGCGCAGGCGGGACTGTGCGCGGATCGCGGCGCGGTCGAGGACCGGATGGGTGTAGAGCATCTCCGCGAACACCGGCGCTTGGGGAGCCGATGGCGGGTTCAGGGTCACACAGTACTGGCTCGTGCTCTTCAGGGTCTGAAGCCGGTTGAGATGGTAGGTGAGAGACACCGGCGCCGCCTCGTCGCGACAGTCCGCGATATCGCAGTTCCATGACGCCCACGCCGCCCGCCGCGCCGGCAGCGCGGATCGATCGGCATGCAGGAACGTGCGATTCTCCGAATACGTGAAGGCGGCGAGGGTGTCAGCCTCGGATTCACTTGGCGAGGCCAGGAGTCGCTTCGCCTGGTCGGCATGGCACGCCAGCACCACGTGGTCGTAGGCGGTCACGCGGGTTTCGCGAGCCAGACGAACGAGCACACCCTCATCGGTGCGTGTCACGGTCGCCACTGGCGCGCCTTTCCGGACCCGCGGGCCGAGTTGAGAGACGAGACGCGATACGTATTCACGGGAACCGCCCTCGACCGTGAGCCACTGGGGGGCGCCGTTCAACGTCAACCAGCCGTGGTTCTCGAAGAACCGCAGGAAAGCCGCGGTATCGAAATCGAGAACGCGGCCGAACGGCGCCGACCAGACCGCACCCGCCATGGGAAGGATGAAATGGCGGGCGAAGGTCGCCGAAAACCGTCCGCGCTGCAGGAACTGGCGAAAGGGCATATCCTCGACGGCGCTCGCCAGGAATGCCTGGCCCAGTCGCCCGAAGCGCGCGATGTCGAAGAGGAGCCGATAGTGCCGGGGGTCAACCAGAAGGGACGGGGTCGCGAAGAGCCCGGTGATCCCGCGGCTCGAGTACTCGATCCTGCATCGCCGACACCGGACGCCGAAGGACATGTCGCTCGGCCGGGACCCGACGCCGATCTGTCGGAACAACTTGATGAGGTTTGGGTATGTCCGCTCGTTGTAAACGATGAAGCCGGAGTCGAGGACGAACGAATCATCGCCGTGGGAGATCTCGTGCGAGTGTGCGTGGCCGCCGAGGCGATGGTCGGCTTCGAAGAGCGTGACGTCATGATGCTCGCGAAGCAGAAAGGCGCAGGAAAGCCCCGCGACGCCGGAGCCGACGATGGCGATCTTCATACGGCGTCCCGGGGCGATCACGCTGCGAGCTCCGCGCCGGGAGACGCGAGGCGTTCGGCGCGCGAGGGCATGGGCCTTTGGCGTGCCTCGGCATAGACGCGAGCGGGTACGGGAACGATATCGCTCGCGAGGCCGACCGCCGCGAGGCCTTTCACCGCCCAGTACGTGGGATCCAGTTCCCACCAGTAGAAGCCGTTTCGGGCCGCCCTCTGGAATCTATGGTGGTTGTTGTGCCAGCCCTCGCCGAGAGTCAGAAGCGTGGTCCAGAGATTGTTCCGGGAATTGTCCGGGGTCTTGAACCTCCTGCTTCCGAAGAGATGATTGATCGAGTTGATCGCGAAGGTTGAGTGCGCGAGGGTGAAGGTCGGCACACAGAAGCCGTAAACGAGGAAGGGCCAGCCGCCCGCGAGAAAGAGGCCGAGGGCCAGCAGAGCCGGGGGGACGGCGTAGTACCGGTCGAGCCAGCGCATCTCCGGGTAGCGGGAGAACTCACGGGCTACCGGATTGTCGGGCTCGAGGGTGTCCCACCGGATGTCGTTCGTGAACCAACCCATGTGGGCGGAAAAGAAGCCGGAGACGAGCGGGGAATGGGGGTCGCCTTCCCGGTCCGCGTACTTGTGGTGATAGACGTGATTCCCGGCCCACCAGATAGGACCCTTCTGCAACGCGGTGGTTCCAAGCCACGCGAAGATGAACCGGACCGGTCGCGAAAGCTGGAAGGCGCGGTGTGCCATGTGCCGGTGGAAGCACAGCGTGATTCCGATCATCCGGCCGTAGTGGGAGAGCAAGGCGAGCGCGAGCAGGGCGGCGTCGGGCGGATACACGAAGGCAAGCAGCACCGTCGAGTGGATGGCCCAGAAGAGAACGAGATTGGCTTTGCCCATGGGTTCCTGGAGGGGCGCGGATGACGCGCCGTCCTAAGTCTACTCAAATACTGTTCTAAAGATGAAACACAGAATCGTGATCGGTAGCGGTGGGACGGGGTTGCCGCGTCCCCCGAGGGGAGGCTTCGCGCTCGCATCGCTCGCATCGCCAACCGACAGCTCCTCGCAACGACGGCGGGTGCCGGTCGACGGCCCGCCGTCGGCGAGCTCGGTTCGGGCCTGGCCCGGGCTATGCTGACGCTCCTGAGCGAAGGCCCGGTTTCTGGAGGGCTCCGCTCCGCGGACCCCTCCCAGAGCAAAGTCGCTCACGCTCGTTTGTCACCCCGGCTATGCTCGACCACCCAAGCGAAGGCGGGATTCATTCCCGCCGGAGCGAACGGGGGTCTGGGGGGCTGCCCTTCGGCGGGCTCAGGGAACGCACCGCAGTCCGTTGGTGAACTGCGGCCCCCCAGCCAAACGAGGAAGTGAGCCGGGTCTGGTGACCTGCACGGCCTTCAAAGCCGCTGGCGTCCGGGGTCTCCCCGGACAGGTGGGTTCGATTCCCACGCACTTCCGCCAAATGGGCCTGCGCCCACCCAATCCATCCGATTAACCGGATGGACGGGTGGAGTCGTAAACTGCCCGGGTCATGAAACAGCCCCGGACTCTCGAAGAACTGTGCTCCCAGCGGATCGCCATCATCGACGGTGCGATGGGGACCATGCTTCAGCGGGAGAACCTGACCGAGGAGGATTATCGGGGCGAACGATTCAAGGGCGCGACCAAGCTCTTCAAGGGGAACTCCGACCTTCTCGTCCTCACCCGACCCGACATCGTCGAGAAGATCCACCGCGCGTACCTCGACGCCGGGGCTGACCTCATCGAGACGAACACCTTCAGCGCGCAGGCGATCTCGCAGGCCGACTACGGCCTCGAGGCCTTGAGCTACGAGCTGAACTTCGAGGGCGCCAAACGCGTCCGGGTCGCGATCGATGGGTACGTCGCGGACGGAGGGCAGGGGCCGAAGTTCGTGGCCGGATCGATCGGTCCGACGAACCGCACGACGTCGATGTCGCGCGACGTGGACAACCCGGGCGCTCGCGACGTCACCTTCAACGACGTGAAGATGGCCTACCGGGACCAGGTTCGGGGACTGCTCGACGGTGGGTCCGACCTCCTCCTCGTCGAAACCGTCTTCGACACACTGAACGCGAAGGGCGCTCTCTTCGCGATCGAGGAGATATTCGAGGAGCGGGGATCGCGCGTCCCGGTTCTGCTCTCGGTGACGATCACCGACCAGAGCGGGCGCACGCTCTCCGGCCAAACCATCGAGGCGTTCTGGAATTCGGTCTCCCACTTCCCGCTCTTTTCCGTGGGGATCAACTGCGCACTCGGCGCCACCCAGATGAGGCCTTTCATGGAGGAACTCGCCCGCATCGCGTGGGTGCGGACGAGCTGCTATCCAAACGCGGGACTGCCCAACGCCTTCGGCGGTTTCGACGAAACGCCGGAGACCATGTCCGCGGCCATGACCGACTTCGTAAAGGGCGGATGGCTGAACCTCGTCGGGGGATGCTGCGGCACAACGCCTGAGCACATCAAAGCGCTCAAGGCCCTTGCCGAAGGCGTGCCGCCGCGGGTGCCCCCGGTAAAAACGTCGCTCCTGCGCCTGTCGGGGCTCGAGGCGGTAACCGTCCGCCCGGAGTCGAACTTCGTGAACGTGGGCGAGCGGACGAACGTCACCGGCTCACCCAAGTTCGCGAAGCTGGTTTTGGAAGGGAAGCTCGACGAGGGCGTCCGGATCGCTCGGCAGCAGGCGGAAAGCGGCGCCCAGATCATCGACGTCAACTTCGACGAGGGCATGCTCGACTCCGAGAAGACCATGCGCGACTTCTTGAACCTGCTGGCCAGCGAGCCGGACGTGGCGCGCGTGCCGATCATGATCCACCCCTCGAAGGGGGCGGTCATCCAGGCCGG
>CAZBTT010000397.1:1378-5124 GCA_964494295.1 uncultured Acidobacteriota bacterium | reverse complement strand
CGGTCGGGCGAACCGGCGTGACCGGGGCCGCGGCCACCGGCGTGGAGCGCGACGGCGGAGTCGGGAGGGCCGAGGCGGCGGTCGGCGGCGGGACCTGGGCGACGCGCGGCGCGGGCGTCGGGGTCGAGCCGGGTGCGGTGGCCAGGCCTTCGATCTTGTCCCCCGAAAGCGTCGAGCCGTAGGTCAAGGCGTCAGGAGTGGGCGAAGCCGGGGCCTCCTCGGGGATCCCGTCGGCGATATCGCGCACGGTGGGCTCGGGAGAGGAGTCGACATTCCGTCCGACCATGACGCCGGCCAGGAATGCGGCCGAGAGAGCGATCACGAGAAATACAAAGTAGACGATGAGCTGCTTCGAGCTCACCGGAATGTTGTATTGCGTTTCGCCTTCAGCCACCCACGTTTCCTTTCGACTTCGCAAGACCCCTGGAACGGCTCCGATGCCGCCTGACGCCCAAGCTTAAAGCCCGTCGCGAATAAATCCGGACACCACGGCTTCTTCCTGCAGGCCGTAGTTCTGGCGGATGAGGAATTGGACTGCGTAAACCAGCTCCGAGAGCCCGGTCGAGACGAGCATCCTTCGATTGTCCAGACTCTCGCTCTGAAGGTTCTGATAGATCCGGTCGGGATCGATCCGGCCCGAGCTGCGCAGGGTGACTCCGTCGAAAAGCGTGCCGAAGTTCGGCGCGATCTCCGCGATCGCCCGGTTGGTGAACGCCTCGGCGCCCTCTCCGGGACGTGAGTCGACATACGCGTAGATGCGCTCGAAGAGCCGGTTGAAGCGATCGACGATCTGGCCCACCTCGACCCGGTCCGTCGATTCATCGGCCTCGGCCTGCGAGCGCTGGATGTCTCCCGTCTCGGCGCGCTGGATGAGCCCGAGAACGGAAAGCATCCAGAGGGTCCGGCAGGTCTCGAAGCTCGAACCGAAGGAGAGATCCGCGATCTGCTCGACGGTCAGCCGGCCATTGACCCGCGACAAGACGGTCTGCTCATCGTCCTGCAGTTCGACCTTGAGGTGCCACGTTTCGACCTCGCTCACGCGGACGAAGACGGATTCGAGGCTCTGAATGCCTGCGAAAACCCGGCTCCAGCACTTGAGCGTGCGCATGCCCTGGGCGATGACCTCGTCGGACGAAAGGTTCAGAGGCACGAACTCGGATTCGTCCACGTCGCCGAGCGACATCTCGTAGGTTCCCGAGGTCCAGTTGAAGAGTTCGAACAACATCAGGCGGGCCTGATGAGTGATCGCGGGGATCAGGTCTTCGGGCTCGAGCGCCGAGATCTCGACGAGGATGGTGCCGAGCCTTTTGCCCGGGCGGATGAGCTTCGACGCCTCCACGAACTGGCGCGCGGTGATGCGTCCGTCCACGAGGAGAACTTCGCCGAGACGCTCGTCGGGGTCGTTGCTCGTGATCTGAACGATCCGGCCGCGCGACACGAAGACGCGCTTGGTGAAAACGCCGTTCCAGAACGAGAGGACGCCGCTCTCGCCGCTCTGGAGGATCGTCCGGAGGATCTTCGGCGTGCCGCTGCCCCGGATGTCCCCGCGGAAGGTGAGATCGGCCTCCGCCTCCGAGAGAAGTATCTCGGTGGACTGTTCGGGAGACGGATCCTGCATGCCGGGGCAATGCTGAAGCACGGGGAGCAGTCTTGTCAACGCGCCCGCTCGCGGCGGGCCTGGGAAGGCGTCCGAGACCCCTTTGCTAACATCCGTGGGAGTCATGTTTGGCACCCTCGGCGGCCCGGAGTTGATCCTCATCTTCATCGTGGGCCTGGTGGTGTTCGGCCCGAGGAAGCTCCCCGACATCGGCAAGAGCCTCGGGAAGATGATCGGGGAGTTCAAACGGGCATCCGCGGACTTCCAGCGGACGGTCGAGGACGAGGTCGAAACGGAGAAGCTGCGCAAGGAGATTTCCTCCGCGGAGTATGTGAGCTCGCCAGCGGAACCCGCGGTCACCCCAACGGCCGCACCCCTGATCCGGGAGGCCGAGGGCTCGGTCCCGGTGTCGAAGATGCTGAACAGTCCCGCCGACCTCTCCGGGGACACCTTCTCGGGAACCGACGGGAAGAGCACACCGTCCTGAGGCCGTCCCCAGGTTCGAAAAGCCCCTTGGCCGCCGAAGATCCCGAAGCCCGGATGTCGTTCCTCGACCACCTTGAGGAACTTCGGTCCCGCCTCCTCAAGTCCCTCGTCGCGCTGGCCGTGGGTTTCGGCATCGCGTGGACCTTCCGGAACTAGATCTTCCACTTCATGGTCGCGCCGCTCTGCTCCGCCTACCCGGGCCTCGCACTCATCGCAACCTCGCCGACCGAGTAGTTAATGCTCTACATGAAGATGGCCTTCTTCGTGGGCATCTTTCTGGCCGCGCCCTTCCTGCTCTACCAGGTGTGGGCCTTCATCTCTCCGGGGCTCTACCCCAATGAGAAATCGTACGCGGTTCCCTTCATTTTCTTCGGTACGGTGTTCTTCGTAAGCGGCGCCGCCTTCGGCCACTATTACCTGTTCCCCTTGTCGTTCAGTTTCCTCGGCACGTTTGGCGGCGAGGAGATCAAGTTCATGCCCAGGGTGAGCGAGTACTACAGCTTCTATTCGTGGTTCCTGCTCGCACTCGGGATCGTCTTTCAGGTGCCGGTGGTGATCTTCGTGCTCGCGCGGATCGGCCTCGTGAACGCGACTTTTCTCCTGAGACACTTCAAGTGGGCGGTGCTCGGGTCCTTCATCGTGGCCGCGGTGGTGACGCCGACGCCCGACATGGTGACGCAGACCCTCCTCGCCATGCCCATGATCGGGCTCTATCTCCTCGGCGTGCTCGTGGCCGCGCTATTCGGCAAGAAGCGCCGCGACCCCAACGCACCCAGGTCCGGCGACTGAAGGCGGCCGCCTCGATGCCCATCGTCGCCTCTCGAGGGAATGAGATCCGCAGGCTCCTGAGCGAACTGCTCGATCCGAAGCGACGGGCGGGCGCGGTGCTTCGACTCAAGTCCATGGGAGCGCGGGTCGTTCCCCATGTCGCCGCGGAGCTGGGTGCGCTCGACGGGGCCTCACGCAAGGCTCTGAGCGAGGCGCTCGCCGAGGTCAACACCGCCGACGCCCGCGCGCTCGTTGAGCGTCTGGCGCGCGTTGAAGCAGAGTCGGCGCCGGATGCGACCCGAAAGACGGAGCCGCGGGACCAGGACACCTCGGGTGACGACGCTGCCGCCCTCGAAACTCTTCGCGCCCTGCCAGCACCCCGACCCAACGAACGGGCCTCGGTGTCGCGGGAGCGAGGCGAAGCGCACCTCGTCCTGGCGCGAACGGGTTCTCGCCTGGCCCGAAAGGACCTGCTGCATTCCCTCTCAACCCTCGACAAAGGACGAGCGCGCCTCTACTGCGAAGCCGCCAGCCTGATCGGCGACGAGGAGTTCCTGGTTCCTCTCGCCCACCTGGCTTCCGGCTTGCCCGAGGCGGAGCGGGCGATCTTCGACATCGCGCGGCGGGAAAAGATCACCGCACGGTCGAAGATCCTGAAGGCCCTCCCAGAGCCCATACGCGTGGTCGTGGCGAAAGCGCTCGTGGGCCGGCAAGCCCCTGACTAGTACGCCTGGGCGAAGTACGCGACCTTCCCCGCGGTTCCGCAGCGGATGCAGGCGCGGCCTCGTCCCGCTGGAGCGGGAAGCAGCGGACCGTGGCCTTTGTCTCTTCCTTGATTTTCGCTTCGCACCCGGAACCCGAGGCCATTCCGGCGATGAGGAATCCGCGTTTACCC
>CAZBTT010000397.1:0-1368 GCA_964494295.1 uncultured Acidobacteriota bacterium | reverse complement strand
GCCGCGTGGGCCCGACACTCCCCTGCCTATCCCCCCTGGGCAAAGGACGGGCCCTTCCCCGGGGTTCCGACGGGGATGCGGGCGGGGGCCTCGTCACGCTGGAGCGGGAAGCAGCGGACCGTGGCCTTTGTCTCTTCCTTGATCTTCGCTTCGCACTCGGAACTCGAGCACATTCCGGCGATGAGGAATCCGCGTTTACCCGCCATGACTTCCTTGAAGGCGTCGTAGTTCGCGGGCTCCGATGTGTTGTCCTCGCGGAACTTCCGCGCCCTCTCGAAGAGGTTCTTCTGGATGGCGTCGAGACGCGCCTTGACGCTATCGGCCAGACCGGCCAGGGGCACGAATTCCTTCTCGCGGGTATCGCGACGGACGAGGACGCACGAGTCCTTCTCGATGTCCTTCGGTCCAAGCTCCATGCGGATCGGAACCCCGCGCATTTCCCAGTCGGCGTACTTGAAGCCCATCTGGTGGTTGTCACGATCGTCGAGGTGGACGCGGATACCCGCATCGGTGAGTTCCTTCACGAGCGCTCTCGCCTTGGGCAGGACCGCCTCGTTCCAGTCGCCCTTGCGCGGGGGAATGGGAACGATGACCACCTGGTAGGGCGCCAGCTTCGGCGGAATAACTAGGCCGCGGTCGTCGCCGTGGGTCATGATCATTCCGCCGATCAGGCGGGTGGAAACCCCCCAGGAGGTCGACCAGGGCATCACCAGTTGCTGGTTCTGATCCACGAACTCGATCCCGTAGGCCTTGGCGAAATGCTGGCCCAGGTTGTGCGAGGTCCCGGCCTGCAGCGCCTTGCCGTCCCCCATCAGGGCCTCGATCGCATAGGTCATCGAAGCGCCCGCGAACTTCTCGGACTCGCTTTTCGGCCCGAAGTGAACGGGCATGGCGAGAACGTCCTCGGCCACCTCCCGGTACATCTCGAGGATGGAGAGTGTCTCTTTCTGAGCCTCATCCGCGGTGGCGTGGAGCGTGTGCCCTTCCTGCCAGAGGAACTCCGTGGTGCGCAGGAACGGCCGGGTCACTTTTTCCCAGCGAAGGACATTGCACCACTGGTTGAGCAGCACCGGCAGGTCGCGCCAGGACTTGACCCACTTGGCGTACATCGAGCAGATCATGGCCTCGGACGTCGGCCGGATGGCTAGCGGTTCCTCGAGCTCTTCCCCGCCGCCGATCGTGACCCATGCGCACTCCGGAGCGAAGCCCTTCACGTGGTCGGCTTCCTTCTGGAGGAAGCTCTTCGGTATCAGGAGCGGAAAGTACGCATTCTTGTGGCCGAGGGCCTTGATGCGCCGGTCGGTCTCGGCCTGGAGGTTCTCCCAGATCGCGTAGCCGTTGGGGCGGATGACCATGCAGCCCTTGACC
>CAZBTT010000396.1:0-5130 GCA_964494295.1 uncultured Acidobacteriota bacterium | reverse complement strand
TGCTCGATGCTGAGCAGGGCCTTGCGCGCCTCGGCATTGGGCTGGGTGCGGATCACAAACCAACAGCCAGAAAAAGCATACTTAAAAGAGTGCCCTCTTTCTGTCAGAAAACGTTTCATCTATTCTCAAATTTCAAAGGAACCCTGGGATCGTGGGCACACAGGCATTATACAGCCGGACCGCTGATTTTACACCCAAGCCCGCTCAAAATCCGGGTCTGGCTGGACCACATACGTTCCTTCTCGTCCGGCTCGCCGTGGTCATGACCCAATAAGTGCAGCATCCCATGCACCACCAACAAAGAAAGCTCATCCTGCACGGTGTGACCGCCGCAGCAGAAGGAGGAGAGGCTTCAAGATGACCGTGTCTACCAGGGATCCCGGTCGGCCGACCCTCCTGTTTTCGGGCCAGTTTCTCTCGGTCGACGAGGCCGCCGACCTTGTTCGAATACTGCAAACCTCGCCGAACGAGGCGGCGACCGTGGGCCGCGGCGGTGACTACGCCGTCCGGGCGGATATTCGAAGAACGCGGCGGATTACCGTGGATCAGTCGTGGGCCTCGCTGGTCGCGGGTCGACTGGACGAGTGGAGGGAGCGGCTCGCCTCGCACTTCGGCGAGCGTCTGACCGTTCGACAAGAGCCTCAGTTTCTCGGCTATTCGGCGGGCGATTTCTTCCAGGCCCACCAGGACTGCGGTGCTCTCGCGAGCGCCCCCCCGTTCCTCCTCAAGCGACGGGTGTCGGTGGTGGTCCTGTTGAACCCCGGCGACTACGACGGCGGCCTGCTCACGCTTCACAATGTGCCGACGCCCGGATCCCGGCTTGCTCTTCCCGGCAAGGCTGGGCGGTTGATCGGGTTTCCGTCATGGCTGGTGCATGAAGTGACGCCGGTGTCGCGCGGCGAGCGTTACAGCATCGCCTGCTGGTACGAAAGTGAGGACCCCCTTCAGGGTTAGGGGCCAGCGGTGGCCGACGGGGGCCGCGCGTGGACCAGCCCCCGCGATTCGAACTCGATCAACGTAGCCTCGACCGATTCGCGGGCGGCCGCGTCGCTGATCTCAAAGGCCGCGCAGAGTCGTCGGGCGATCTCATCGACGCTCGCGCCGTCCTTCACGCCGGCCCACACGAGCGCGGCGGTTTCGTTGAGGGTGTTGACGTGCTGAGTTTGGGGGTCGAGAAGAAGGCGGGCGCCCTCGGCTCCTTCGACCTCGATGAGGTCGGCGGTTGACTCATAGGAACCGGTCGGCGGAGCGCTCACGGCCTCCCCCGCCTCGAATCGGGCCGGGAGCTTTCCGAAGGAGTGGAGGCAGTGGAGGCAGGAGGAGCCGAGTGTGAGGGTGGCGTCTCCGGGGCGTTTCAGCGCTTCAAAGTCCCGACGCCTTCGTTCGTTCTGCTCGGCAATCGTCGAGTCCAGCTTCGCAAGCGCGTCGGCGAGAGAAGTCGAGCGAAGATCGGCGATCCGGTCCCCGTCGTTCTTCTGGCCCCGGAAGCCCGAAAGAACGCTGCAAAGGGTCAACGCCCCGTTGTAGTCGATGTTCAGGGTCTCGCCCCGCAGCGGGCCACAGGATGGCTCGGGATGCGGGAGGAAGAAGCCCGCGGCGATTCGGATCGTCATGGTGAGGTTCTTCCTGAGCAGCTCGACCTCGCGAAGGAAGCGCTTCTGTTCGACGATCCCCATCGGCTGGGCCGGCGAGTCCGCGTTGGTCGGGAAGAGCGGCGCGAGTTCGAGCGCCTCCGCCCCCAGGCGGGCCGCGTAGTCAGCGAGATTCTGGACGTTCCGCGCCTTGTCACGATCCACGGTCATCTTCACTCGAAAAGGGAGATCGTGGAGTCGGCAGTATGCGACGGCCTTCATGAGCCGGTCGAACGACCCCTTCCCTCGGAAGGCATCGTGAGCTTCACGGGTTTGGCCATCGAAGCTCAGGGCCAGCGCCGAGAGGTTGTCCCTATGGTCCAGGATAGCGGGCAGAACGCGGGCGAAGTTCCAGCCGTTCGTCACCACCACATACTTCCAGCCGGCCTCGACGGTCGCCTGGAGCACTTCCGAGAAGGCTGGATGCAGCGTCGGCTCGCCGCCGGTAAAGACCAGCTGGCCCTTTTCTCCGAGGGCGTTGAGGTCAGCGAGTAGCGCCCGTAGCCGGTCGACCGGAAGCGCGTGCGCCCTCCCCCGGAGAGAGTCCTCGTCGCGGAGGCAATAGGAGCAGTTCAGATTGCAGATGTCGATCAGCTCGACGGCTACGGACCGAAGGGCGGGTCTCAACTCGCCTCCGTGGACGGCAGCAGGGCAGACAGCGTGGAGCAGGCCTTCGCAGGCTCCAGTAGATCGGTACCACCAGCAACCCTGTGGGAGGGGAGGGCGGCAAGCCGCCGGACCACGTCGAAACAACGGCGGGCTCCGCGGTCGACGGCCAGAATCGGGTGACCCATCAGGAGTTGACGATAAGCGAGGGATGGAAGGACGGGGCCCACTTGTGTTTCGTGGCCGGGCCCGCGCTCCAGGAACGCTACCGCTCGGACAGTAAGGGACGAAGCGAACTGCTTGGGGAAGAGGTCGCGGCTATCGATGAAGTCCTTGTCTCCATATGCCTCGCGGGCCCGCTCCCTCAAGAGCTTGTGCGCCATATCAGGGGTGAGCGAGATCGAGCTTCGACGGGGCCAGGAGACCAACACGGATCCCACGAGGCCGATGGCGGCCGAGTCGTCGGCTACGAACCGTGCGCCCCCGAGAGCGGTCGTCATGGCCAGCGTGGACTTTCCGGCTCCGCTGAGGCCCGTGACGAAGATGGCATCGTCGGGGCGAGCCGGGTCGGGCGCAATAACCGCACCATGCGCGTCCATCACGCCCTCACGTCGAAGCGCCCCAGGGATCACAACGGAGAGAGCCTCGCGGGCCGCCTCGGCGGAATTGGCCCACAGCGAGGCGCACCGGTCCCGATTGCTGACCCAGGCAGTCCACGCCAGGGTTTCAACGCCGCTCCACTCGTCATCATTGAACCAAGGAGCGGCTCGGGGGCCCCGATTGGCAGGGGCCTCGTTCTGTGCACGAACGATCCAGTACCCCGCCCCAGGGTCAGGGCGGGTCAACTGGTCCCATGTGATCGAGAGTGGTCCGATCTTCAGGGCTGAGGCGAGCAACCCCCAGCGATGCGGCAGGGCCGCGACATTGGGCAACTCGATCGGTCTACAGGCCCCGGACCTACGGAGTGACGCCCGACGCAATCACCGCGAAGAACGCGTCCGCGGCGGGGTTTCCCTCGACGACGTCGACCGGCGAGGAGACCTCGGGCGCTACGAACGGACGCCGCCCCGTCGGGTTGGCATCTCCTGCCGGGATTTCAGGGGCAATTTCCGAGTTTGACATGTGTCTTTCCTTAGTTTCCTGGGAGGTTCTCTAGGCTACTTCGCTTCCGGAACAACCCACAAGAGGTACGGCGCGCCACTGATAGTGTATTCCACGCGGAAGTTCACATCAACCGTCCCGCCTGGGCCGATGGGCGCGGTGGTCACTCTCCAGGTGGAGTTGAGGCCACCATTGGGAAGCGTTCCGGCCGGATAGGGCCCAACCGGGACAAACGGCGTGGTCACGAAGTAGCCCGCCGAGGGCATGCCTTCAAGAGTCAGGCCCTGGAAGGGGCCAACCGTGCCACTATCGGTCGCTCGCAGATCGGCGACGCCACCCGGCGAGTTCACCGTCGTGATGCTGGTGATCTTCATTCGCAGGGCGCTCACGGTGCCGCCCGTGTTGTTCGTGAACGTCCGCGGGAATTCCAGAGCCTTGGGCGACACATTCACCACTCCCGTGAACGTTCCGCCTCCGCCGCTCATCGTCACCTGGGTGTTCCACTGCTCCGTCTCCGCCGCCAGATTCTCCGGCGATGGGCCGCCCAGAATCGCGGCGGTCGAGCCATACGTCCCCGCATCCACAGCGACGAGGGCAAAGTCCGCCGCGTTGTCACCCGTATCCTGAATTGCGGCGCCCGGACCAGTCTGGTGTTTCCTCACGAACGAGTAGTTGTTCGCGAACGGACCGGTGCCGATCCCCGCGAGACCCGTCGGACCCTCGGCGTACTGCGTCGCCGTCGTGAATCCAACCGCGTCCAGAGGGGTCGACGAGGGATAGCTCGGCTGGTTCGCAGTCGGGAACAGTGCCAGGCCGGTGTTGTCCGCTATCCCGCTCGTCCAGGTGGCATCCGGCGTCGCGGCATTGAGGCCGCCGTAGTTGTTCAGGCTGTACCCGAGGCTGTTCACCGCGAGGAAATGACCCCGCGCAGGAATCGTCGTCCCGTTCGGAATGACGAACACCGGAGTGCCGCCCGACTTCGCCACCGAGAACCCGGGCGAGGCATCCGTCGTGTACACCGTGATGTCGGCCGACGTTGCATTCGCGATCTCGATGAACTCATCGTTGACGCCGCCAGGGCCGCTCAACCGGAATTCCGAGATCACCAGAGCCCCAACCGGAACCGCGTCGTCGTTCAGGATCGTCCCGATCGCCGTGTTGTCCAGAATGGTCACGATCCCCAGCGGGAACGAGGGCAGCGAAGCGTTTGAAATCGTCACTGTGAACGCCTCGTGCGCCTCCACCGTCGTATCGCCATTCACCAGCACCGTCACCGTGGTCGACGTATCACCCTCGGCGATGAAGCCGCTCCCGGTGATCACCTGCACGTAGTCGTTGTCGGCCAGCGTCGCGGTCCCATCCGTGGTGTCGAAGTCGAACGCGACTCCGCCCACCGGCGCTGGACCTGGAATAGTCACGTCGAAGTTCAGTGAAACCTGACCACTGTCCGTCTCCCCGATCTGCGCATCGCCGATGCTCAGGGCCGGAGAATCGTCGTTCTGGATCGTGCCCGCTCCCTGACCGTCCAGAATCGTCACCGTCGCGCTCGGTGAAGAGAGATTCACCACGAAGCCCTCGTCCACCTCGAGAACGTCGTCGCCGATCACCGTCACGTTGAACTGCTGCGTCGTCTGCAGCGGGCTGAAGGTAAGCAGGACGTTCGATTGCGGCAGGTAGTCATTGTTCGCGGTCGTCGCGGTTCCGTTCGCCGTGCTCGCGCGAACCGTGATCGTCTGGCCGCTCGCCGCCGAGAGCGACACCGTGAAGCTCGCCACCATCGTCGAGGGCGTGT